>JBEIOK010000029.1:0-21827 GCA_040377605.1 Nevskiaceae bacterium
AGCGCACCTTCCCGCATCAGCGAGAGCAGTCGCGGCAGCAGATCCTGTCCACGCAGATCGGTGAACGCGGCATCGCCCATCACCTCGATCATCGTGCCGATGTCGTGCTTGCGACCCGCAGCCTGGAACGCCACGAGGCGGTCACGCAGCATGGCCATGCGATGCGTCGGTCCGTAAGTGCCATTGGCGTCGGCCGCCCACCAGCCGGGCGCAGCAGAGTTGTTCCAGTTGGCCAGATAACCCTTCGCCGGATTGGTGTCCTGAATGTGAGCGGACAGCGGCAGATAGCCCGGCCATTCGAAGTAGCCGCCAAAGGGATCGCCCTGCGCGACCGGCACCGCGCGACTGGGGAAGGTCTTGGCGCCGTCGTTGCCGTCACCGCCATGCGCGGTGAAGAAATCTGTGGGCAGATTCTGGTCGGCGACCCACTCGAAGTTGCCGTCGCCCCACACCGGCAGTTCCGGATGCTGGCCCGGGTGGCGCAGCGGATACAGGCCGGACTGGATGAAGGCCAGATCGCGGCTGTCCGAGTAGATCCAGTTGAAGGTGCTGGTCATGCTGTTGAACAGCTCCTTGAACTTGGTGTGCGTCATGCGCAGTCCCTGTGTCGTCAGCAGCGCGAATGGCGCAGTCGTATCGACGTCTCCATTGAAGGTCGTGCGCTGCTCGGAGATCACCACGGGTTCGCCGTTGACGGTCGCGGTCGCGGTGACTGGGCCGTAGTGGGTGCGCAGCACCAGCCGCTTGACCGTCTCCGGCGTCGGCGAGCCGCCCAGGGCAATGCTCGCCAGTGTCGGCGTCGCAACCCACTGGTCGAGCCGCTTGTAGAGACGTACGCATTGATCCTTGTAGAGATAGCCGTCGGCGTCCGGAAAGCCGTCAGCGTCCGCGTCGTCACGCGAGGCCGGCGAGCCGTCGGTGTTGCACAGCTTCGAGACTCGTGTGTCGATGAGGTCGGAACCGGCGGACGTGGCGCTCCAGCCAAAGTCGAGGCCATGGCCAATCACGACGTACGGCAAGTTCACGGTGCTGATGCCGCGCGCGGCGAGATCCAGCGACGTGCCGCCCTTCGAGTACACCGCCGCTTCCCACAGCAGCTGCGGGTTGAAGTAGCTGGTCTGCGGCCCGGCGACGATGATGGGGTGCCCGGACCGGGTCTGGTCGGCGTTGACGCCGATCCAGTTCGATGTCGTCTCCGGCAGGCCGAGCGCACTCAACGCCTTCTTCATCGCACGCGTCGAATCGGCGGACGCGAGCATCGCGATACCGCCACGACCCGCAGCGGACTTCAGCGGCGGATGCGGCAGGGCTTCGGGCGCGGCCTTGGCTGTCAACAGCGAGCGGAAATAGTCCGGCACGTCGAACAGCCCTCCCGGAATCGGACCAATGATCGGCAGGCCCAGCCCTCCCCCACTGCGGTTGAGCAGTTCGCGGCCACGCAGGCTGCCGACGTCCCAGATCGCGGCGCCAGCCGGCAGGGTCTGCGGACAGGTCTCGCTGACGCTGGGCGGTGACTGCGTCGCGAACACCTTGTCGGTCGTGTACGGCGTGTCCGGATCGTTGGCGTGGCGCAGGTCGCGCCACAGGTCGCAGGCGGCCTTCGGAATCGCCGCAACACCGGCGGTGAACGTCGGATCGAGCTTCTGCAACAGGTCGAGATTGCGCGCCTCGCTGCCACCCCCGCGACCGAACTGCGCCTGGATCAGCACGGCATTGGCGACGATGTCATTGATCGTGAACGGCCGCGGCGGAAACACCGGCGGCACCTGCAGCGCCAGGGTCAGATACTCCGGCGGCACCTCGGCGAGACCCGCCGGCGTCTGCAGGTATGCGATGTACGCATTCATGCCGGCAACGAACATCTCGACGTCGTTGAGGAACACCTGGCCCAGCGGGCCGATCTTGGCCACGGCGGCATTGACCATGTCGGTCAGCTCTTCCTCGCTGTAGCCGCCGGCGGATCCGAACTGCAGGTCGAGATCGTAGGTCGTCGGCGACGGCCCCAGGAATTCCGAGACCCGGCCGCGGCCGGCACGACGCAGCACGTCGAACAGCCACAGACGATCCTGCGCGGCCGCAAAGCCCATCCCGTACTGCGCGGACGGGCGGTCGTCGCCCTCGATGTACGGCACGCCCCAGCCGTCACGCCGGATCATGACCTTCTTGCCGTTGGGTGCCGTCAGTTCGCGGCTCGATACGGCGTCGGCAGGATCGATGACGATGTCGGCGCGCTTGAAGTAATTGCAGGCCTGGTCGGAGGATTTCTGGTGCGCATCGAGGTGCTTCGGCGGCGTACAGGTCTCGCCCTGCAGACCGACCTTGGCGTAGGCCAGATTGCCGTACAGGTCGAGCTGATCGCGGAAGTTCGCGGGGAAGCGAAGGGTCGGCGACCCTGGCAGCGGCGTGCCGACGCCTCCGGCCGAGTTGCCGTTGGATCCCGGCGGCACGATGGTCATGAAGATGCTCTCGCCCGCCACCCCCACCGGCGGCGCACCGCTGCTGCCACCGACCGGTTCGCTGCTGCCGCAGGCCGCGAGGCCAATCGTCACGCCAGCCGCGAGCGCCGCGCCCATCACACGCATCGTGCTCATCCTCTCTCCCCCACCTTATTGAACGGCGGCACGGTCGTCGCCGCGCCTGCCGCTACTGTATCGTCCGGTGCGATGGAATCCATTGGGAAATCGGACTCAGCCGTGATGCTGCGCCTGCGGAATCTAGGGCTCGCACCGTTGCAGGCCCTGTTGGAAGGTTACGGCCTGCAGCTGCAAACGGTTGCCGACGGCCTGCCGATTCCCGGCAGCTACTGGGGCGACGAGGAAGCGGGCCTGATCGGCCATCGGCTGTATCTGCGCGCCGACACGCCGATTCACTCGGCCCTGCACGAGGCCAGTCACTTCATTTGCATGGATGACGCCCGCCGCGCGGCACTGCACACCAATGCGCACCCGCAGGGTGACGACATCGAGGAGAACGCGACCTGCTACCTGCAGTGCCTGCTCGCAGACCGGCTCAGCGGCTACTCGCGCGCGCAATGCTTCGTCGACATGGATGCCTGGGGCTACCACTTCGTGCTGGGCAGTGCGGCGGCCTGGTTCGAGCGCGATGCCGAAGATGCGCGCCGCTATCTGCTGTGCCATGAACTGATCGACACACGGGACGCCCTCACCGGCCGGCGACGCGAGGGATGAAACGCAAACGGCCACCCGGAGGTGGCCGCGCTGCGAACCAGGTTCTCGCTTACGACTTGGCCTTGGCCTGGTTGGCAACCGCCTCGGCCGCCTTCTTCGCGGCTTCGGGGTCACCCAGGTAGCGATGCGACGTCACCGCGAGCTGATCGTCCAGCTCGAACAGCAACGGAATACCCGTCGGGATGTTCAGCTCCAGAATGTCGCTGGAGGAGACGTTGTTGAGATACTTGTACAGCGCGCGCAGGGAGTTGCCATGCGCCGTCACCAGCACGGTCTGACCGGCCTTCAGCTGCGGCGCAATCGCGTCGTGCCAGTACGGCAGTACGCGATCCAGCGTGGTTGCCAGCGATTCGGTACCGGGCAGTGCATTGCGATCCAGCGTCGCGTAGCGCGGGTCCTGACGCGGATGGCCGGGATCGTCCACCGCCATGGCCGGTGGCGGAATGTCGTAGGAGCGGCGCCAGACCTTGACCTGCTCCTCGCCGTGCTTGGCGGTGGTTTCGGCCTTGTCCAACCCCTGCAGTGCGCCGTAGTGGCGCTCGTTGAGGCGCCAGGTCTTGTGAACCGGGATCCACATCTGATCCATCGCATCCAGCGCCGTCCACAGCGTACGGATCGCACGCTTGAGTACGGAGGTGTGGGCGACATCGAAGTTCAGGCCCGCCTCCCGCATCAGCGTGCCTGCAGCCTGCGCCTCGCGGCGGCCCTGCTCGGTGATATCCACATCCACCCAGCCCGTGAAGCGATTGTCGAGGTTCCACTGGCTCTGGCCGTGGCGCAGCAGTACGAGTTTGCGAGTCACGTTTCTCTTCTCCCTTCGGCCACCGGTCCACCCGGCAGCCGTTAAATGAATTGAAGCTCAGGCCGCACGCTGGCGGCAGGCGACGCGGCCCAGGCGGCTGGCCGGCTCACGCCCAAGTTGCGCACTGATCCATACCGCGGTGTCGGTCAGCGCAGCGAGATTAACGCCGCTCTGCAGGCCCATGCCGTCGAGCATGTACAGCAGATCCTCGGTCGCGAGATTGCCGGTCGCGCCCTTGGCATACGGACAGCCGCCCAGTCCGGCCACGCTGGCATCGACGACCCGCACACCGGCCTCGATACAGGCATACACGTTTGCCAGAGCCTGCCCGCGCGTGTCGTGAAAATGGACCGCCAGGCGCTCCATGCCGACGGCATCGGCGCAGGCCTGCAGCATCCCGCGTGCGGCGCGCGGCGTGCCCGCACCGATCGTGTCGCCCAATGAAATCTCATAGCAGCCAAAGTCCGCGACCGCGCGTGTCACGCGCACGACTTCGGCCAGTGGCACGTCGCCCTGGTACGGACAGCCGAGCACGGTCGAGACATAGGCCCGCACGCGCAATCCGCGCGACAGCGCCTGCTCGACCACCGGCTGCAATCGCGTGAGCGACTCATCGACGCTGGCATTGATGTTCTTGCGGTTGAAGGCATCGCTGGCTGCGGTGAAGACCGCGATCTCCTCGACCCCGGCCGCCTGGGCGCGCTCCAGCCCTGCCAGATTGGGCACCAGGACCGGGTACGCCACCCCAGGCACGCGCGGCAGACCGGCGAGCACCTCGGCGGCATCGGCCATCTGCGGCACCCATTTGGGCGACACGAAACTCGTCGCCTCGACGGTCCGCAGCCCGCTGGCCACGAGGCGTTGGATCAGTTCGATCTTGATCGCCGCCGCAACGGGCTGCGCCTCATTCTGCAAGCCGTCGCGCGGGCCGACCTCGACAATGCGGACGGCCTGGCTCATGGCGACTCCAGATAGTGATTCTTGATACGCACGTAATGATGCGCGGAATACAGGAGTTGCTCGCGCTCCTGCGGGCTCAGTTCGCGGGCTGGCTGTGCGGGAGAGCCGCGATACAGCCAGCCCCCTTTCAGCACCTTGCCTGGCGGCACCATCGCCCCGGCGGCGATGAAGCATCCATCCTCCAGCACTGCGCGATCCATGATGATGGCCCCCATGCCGATCAGGCAGCGATCACCGACCGAGCAGGCGTGCAGGATCACCCCATGCCCGATCGTCACGTCGTCGCCGATCAGCAGCGGCCCCCCGCCGGGCGAGTACGGACCATCGTGCGTCACATGCAGGACGGCGTTGTCCTGGACGTTGGTGCGCGCGCCGATTTCGATCCGCTGCACATCGCCGCGCACCGAGGCCATCGGCCAGATCGAAGCATCGTCGCCGAGCGTGACGTCTCCGATCAGCGCTGCCTGCTCGTCGACATAGACCCTCGCTCCCAGTCGCGGAGTCCTGCCGCGATACGGCCGGATCATGTGCCGGTCGGCTCCACGCTCACCGGCGAAAACTCCAGCGGTGCGGGTGGTGGCGCCGGCTCGGCGGGCAACGGCTCGATAGGCAAAGGCTCGACCGGTGCCGCCTCGGGCACCGGCGCGGGCTCCGGCGGCGCCAGCGGTACCGTTTCCACGCCTTCCTCGCTGGGCAGCGGGGTCGCCTGAATCTGCGTTTCGGGCGTCACCGGCCGCCCCTTGGCGCGCTTTTCGACAAAGGACTGGATCTGATCCAGCACGTCGGCGCGTGCGCGCAGGAACGACGCGATCGAGCCGACGATCATCTGGTGCGACAGCTTCGGGTAGATCACGGTCTCAACGGGCCCGCCCGCCTTGGCGACGGCCCGCGCCAGGTTGCGCGTGTTCTTGATCTCGACGACCTCGTCGTCCTCGCCGTGCAGCAGCAGCAGCGGCGCATTCTTGCCGTCGACGAAGAAGATCGGCTGCGATTGCGCGAAACGATCCACCGGACCGAAGACGTCCCGCAGATCCGGTGCCGTGATCGGCATGAAGTCGTAAGGCCCCGCCAGGCCGATCATGCCGGCCAGCCAGCTGCGGGAGCCGCCCACCGCCTTCAGGTATTCCTCGTTGAGCGCCAGCATCGCCGCGATGTGCGCACCCGACGAATGCCCCATGACGAACAGCTTCTTCGGGCTGCCGCGATAATCAGCGGCATGCGTGCGCGCCCATTTCACCGCGCGCGCGCCATCCTCGACGAACGCCGGGAACCGTACCTTGGGGTACTGGCGGGTGTTGGCGATGATCGCCACGAATCCACGGGAGGCCAGCGCCTGGCCCACGAACTTGTATTCGTACTTGTCGCCCGTGCTCCAGCGGCCACCGTAGAAGAACACGACGACGGGCAGGTCCCGGCCCGCCGCCGGAATGTAGACATCCAGCTTCTGGCCGGTGGCCTCGTCATAGGTCTGATTGAGGACCACGCCATAGCCCTCGTCCGGTGCCAGCTGATTGAGCACCTGCTGGCCGGAGCAGGCGGTCAGCAACAGGGCGGTCAGGCCCGCGAGGATTCGAAGCAGCATGAGAGGAGACCGGTTGAGGGTTGAAATGCCGAAGCGCAATGGTAGCGCGCAAGGCGGAATTGCCGCATTCTTGCCGCCGGGAGCAGGGGATTTTTAGACATGGTGACGACTTTCATCTGGGCCGCGATCGCGCTGGCGCTGGCGGTCTACGTGATCACGATCTACAACGGTCTGGTCAATCTCAAGCATGGGGTCTCCAAGGCTTGGGCCAATATCGACGTGCTGCTCAAGCAGCGCCACGACGAGCTGCCGAAGCTGGTCGAGACCTGCATGCAGTACATGCAGTTCGAGCGCACCGCACTTGAACAGGTGATGGCGGCGCGCTCCGGCGCGAACACCGCCCGCGAAAAGGGCGACGTCAAGGGGGTCGGTCAGGCCGAAGGACTGATGCGCGCGGGACTGGGTTCCATCATGGCAACGGTCGAGGCGTACCCGGACCTGAAGGCCAACCAGTCGATCCAGCAGCTGCTGGGCCGCATCACCGGCCTGGAAAACGCCATCGCGGACCGCCGCGAGTTCTACAATGAGGCCGTCAACGTCAACAACGTGCGCATCGAGGAGTTTCCGGACGTCGTCGTCGCGCGCCTGTTCGCCTTCAAGGCCGCCGAACTGCTGGTGTTCACCGAAGAAGAGAAGCGCGACGTCGACCTGCGGGCGCTGTTCCGCAGTTAAGCTCCATGCAGGGCGCATCCGGCTGGGCCGAGTCGCTCGCCCACGGCATCGCCGGCAGCGATCCCGGCCATTTCTGGATCTGGACGCTGGTGCTGCTCGCGGTGTCTGTCGGCGGCTTCGTCGCCACCTTCATCAGCCTGCACAAGGCGCGGCTGATGGAGAACACCCCTACGTCGCGCATCCGCTCGGCCGCCCAGGGCTACGTCGAACTCGACGGCTATGCGCGGCTGCTGCCGGGCCCGGAGATCGCCTCGCCGCTATCGAATGCCCGATGTGTCTGGTGGCAGTACCGCATCGAGCGCCAGGAAACCGTCTGGCGCAACGGCAAACGCAGCACGCAGTGGCGCACGATCGAGTCGGCCACCTCGGATTCGCTGTTCCTGCTGGCGGACGACACGGGGGACTGCGTCGTCGATCCGGAGGGCGCAACGGTCTACCCCAGCCTGAAGCGCCAATGGCGCGGCCGCACGCCGCGGCCGCAGATCGTGCCGGACAAGCCGTCCTGGCTGCAGTTCGGGGACTACCGCTACAGCGAGCGCCTGCTGCAACTTGGCGATCCGGTCTACGCGCTGGGCTGGTTTCGCAGTCAGGGCCAGGAGCATCATTATCAGGAAGCGGATGACCTGCGAGCGCTGCTGGCCGAGTGGAAGCAGGATCATGCCGCCCTGGTGCAGCGGTTCGACACCAACGGCGACGGCCAGATCGACGGCACCGAGTGGGAGGCCGCACGCCGTGCCGCGTTGGAAACCGTCCGCCAGGCGCACGTGGGACGCAGCCTGGACCCGGACATCCACGTGCTCAGCCGCCCGCGCGACCGCCGTCCGTTCCTGCTGTCGAGCCTGCCGCAGCGCGCCCTGACCCGCCGCTACCGCCTCGGCGCAGCCGCCGGGCTCGCCGTCTCGCTGGCCAGCGGCAGTGCCGGCGTTTTTGCGCTGGCCGCCCGCGGACTTCTGTAAGCCATTCAAAACAAAGGGCTTAGGGTCTCGGTCGGCATCGAGCCGAATGGAATCCGGGATTTCCTGACGCACCGCTCAAATTTTGCCCAATTTCAGCCGCTTGCGGGCCGAGGGGTCGAAACCCCTGCCGGCCGCCCCCAGAATGACGGCCCGCTTTTGAGGTGCCGCCATGACCAACCCCCTGCTCCGTGATGCCCGCTCGCAGCCACTACCGGCCTTCGACGCGATCCGCCCGGAACATGCCACTGCCGCCCTGGAAACCGTGCTGGCGGACAACCGAGCCGCGCTGACGCGCCTGCTCGCGGGCACCGAACCGCCGACCTGGGACACGCTCGTGGAGCCGCTGGAGGAGATGGGCGATCGCCTGCAGCGCGCCTGGGGCCCGGTCTCGCACCTGTTCGGCGTCACCAGCACGACGGAATGGCGAGCGGCCTATAACGCCTGCCTGCCGAAGATCACCGAGTACGGCCTGGAGGTCTCTCAGTCCGAACCGCTGTTCCGGGCCTATGAGGCCCTGTCGAAGTCCCCGGAATTCGCCGGCTATCCACCAGCCCGCCGGAAGACCATCACCGACGCCCTGCGCGACTTCCGGTTGTCCGGCATTGGCCTGCCGGAAGACCAGAAGGCCCGCTACAAGGCCATCTCGATGCGCCTGTCGGAACTGCAGACCAAGTTCGAAGAGAACCTGATGGATGCGATCCAGGCCTGGAGCAAGACCGTCACCGACGAGTCGCTGCTCGCGGGCATGACCGAGTCTGCGCGCAGCGCGGCGCGCGCCAAGGCCCAGGCGAAAAACCTCGAGGGCTGGCTGCTGACGCTGGACTTCCCGAGCTATGACGCCGTCATCACCTATGCCGAGCAGCGTGCACTGCGCGAGGAGATCTACATTGCCTTCGTCACCCGCGCCTCGGACCAGGGACCGCTCGCCGGTCAGCATGACAACAGTCCCCTGATGACCGAGATTCTCGACCTGCGTCGGGAGCAGGCCCAGTTGCTCGGGTACCGCAACTTCGCGGAGCTGTCGCTGGCCACCAAGATGGCCGAATCGCCGGACGAGGTGGAAAGCTTTCTGGTGAACCTCGCGCAGCGCGCCCGCCCGCGTGCGGTGGCCGAACTCGCCGAACTGCGCGCCTATGCGCTGCAACGTGACGGGCTGAGCGACCTCAAGCCCTGGGACGTGCCCTATTACGCAGAGAAGATGAAACAGGACACGCTGGGCCTGGCGGAAGAGGAGCTGCGGCCGTATTTCCCGCTGCCGCAGGTGGTCGACGGCATGTTCGCGCTGGTGCAGCGCCTGTACGGCCTGCGCATCGAAGCAGCCCCGGGCCTGACGACCTGGCACACCGATGTCACCGCCTACTCGATCACCGATACCGCCGGCGCGCCGGTTGGACAGTTCTATCTGGATCCGTATGCACGCACCGACAAGCGCAGCGGCGCCTGGATGGATGAGTGCGTCAACCGCCGCCGCACTGCCGATGGCATCCAGCAGCCGGTTGCCTATCTGGTCTGCAACTTCACCCCCCCGCTGCCCGGCCAGCCGGCGCTGCTCACGCATGACGAGGCTCTGACCCTGTTCCATGAATTCGGTCACGGCCTGCATCACCTGCTGACGCGCGTCGATGAAGCGGCCGTTGCCGGCATTCACGGCGTCGCCTGGGACGCGGTCGAACTGCCGAGCCAGTTCATGGAGAACTGGTGCTACGACCCGGCAACGCTGCGGGGCTTCGCGCGTCACTGGCAGACCGGCGAGCCCTTGCCCGACGACGTGATTGCACGCCTGCGCGCCTCACGCAGTTTCCTGACCGGTCTGGGGACGCTGCGCCAGCTCGAGTTCGGTCTGTTCGACCTGCGCCTGCATCGCGATGAAGCGGGTGAGCGCAGCCGGCAGATCCTGGCGCAGTTACAGCAGGTTCGCGACGAAGTGGCGGTCATGCCCTCGCCGGACTACAACCGCATGCCGTGCAGCTTCGGGCACGTCTTCGCGGGGGGCTATGCCGCGGGCTACTACAGCTACAAGTGGGCGGAAGTGCTGTCGGCGGATGCCTATGCGGCTTTCGAGGAGAGCGATTTCGCAGCCGAAACGGGCCGTCGTTTCCGCGAGACCATCCTCGCCCAGGGAGGCTCGAAGGACGCCATGGAGCTTTTCGTGGAATTCCGTGGCCGCAAGCCGCAGATCGACGCCCTGCTGCGGCACACCGGATTGATTGAAGAGGCGGCGTAAGCAAGGATGACGGTCGCCCTTCTCCACCCGACCGGACGCTCCGCTTGAAAATCGCGACCTGGAACGTCAACTCCCTGCGCGTGCGCCTGCCGCACCTGCGCGACTGGCTGCAGGCGGCGCAGCCCGACGTCGTCGGCATCCAGGAAACCAAGTGTGTGGACGAACAGTTCCCCTACGCGGAACTGGAGGCTCTCGGCTACGTCGCCGCACACAACGGCCAGAAGACCTACAACGGCGTCGCGCTGCTGTCGCGTCATCCGTTGCAGGACGTCGCCCGCGACCTGCCGGGCTTTGCCGACGAGCAGAAGCGCGTCATCGCCGCAACGATCAATGGCGTGCGCGTCGTCAACGTCTACGTCGTCAACGGCCAGGCCGTCGGCTCGGAAAAGTACGACTACAAGCTGCGCTGGCTTGCCGCGCTGCATGGGTATCTGGAAGCCGAGCGCGCTCGCCACGAATCGCTGGTCGTCACCGGCGACTTCAACATCGCCCCTGCGCCGGAGGACACGCACGACCCGGCGGCTTGGGAGGGCCAGATCCTGTGCTCCGAACCCGAGCGTGCGGGATTCCAGCGCCTGCTGGAGCTGGGCCTGAAGGACAGCTTCCGGCTCTTCGAGCAGCCCCCCGAGAGCTTTACCTGGTGGGATTACCGGCAGGCCGCATTCCGTCGCAACATGGGCCTGCGCATCGATCATGTGTTGCTGTCCACACCGCTGGCGGCCCGCTGCCGCAGCAGCGTGGTCGACAAGGCGCCGCGCAAGCTCGAGCGCCCGTCCGATCATGCCCCGCTCATCGCTGACTTCGAAACCTCCGTCAGCAACTGAGCAGCAGGTCTCTGTTCACCGCCGCTGGCCGAGAGGTAGCATCGACTCCGGACCGCGTCGTGCGGTCCTCGGGGAGGACCCGTGTCATGAGCCAGCGGCGGCGCAATCACTTCGACGTCACCAACACGGTGCGGATCTCGCATCCGGACGCGGTGCGTGACGCCGTCTGCGAGCTGCTGGCCGGCCTGTATCCGGGCCTCGATCTCAAACCGGTGCGCGAGGGCTTCTCGATTTTCAGCCGGCTCTACGCCGGCACCCTGCCCGGCTATCTCGGCTGCGATACCTGGTATCACGATGCGCAGCACAGCCTCGATTGCACGCTGGCAATGGCACGCCTGCTCGATGGTCACGAGCGCAGCGTATCCGCCGCACAGCGGCTGGGCGCGCGACGCAGTGCGCTGGGCATTCTGATCGCGCTGTTTCATGACGCGGGCTACATCCGGCACCAACGCGACCCGGCGGCAAACGGCGCGGAATACACGCTGACGCACGTCCATCGCAGCGCAGAATTCCTGGCTTCGACACTGCCGGCGCTAGGCTACGCCGCCGAGGCCCGTCTGGCCGGCCGCATCGTGCACTACACCGGTTATGAGGTCGCGCTCGATCAGATCCGGGTCGTCCACCCCAAGGACCGCATGCTCGGCTTCCTGCTGGGCACTGCAGACGTGCTGGCACAGACCTCGGACCGCTGCTATCTGGAAAAGTGTCGCGACTTCCTGTTCCCGGAGTTCCAGTACTGCGGGCTGGCGGGCGGCGAACATCCGGGCGCGGTGTACGGCTCGGCCAACGACCTGCTGGCCAAAACCGTCGACTACAACCGCAAGCTGTGGGACGAGCGCCTCGACGGCTACTTCGGCGGCGTGCACCGCTACCTCGAGGCACACTTCGGCGGACGCAATCCGTATACCGTCGTGATCGATGCGCATCTGCAGCGTATCGCGCGGCTGACACGCACGCGCCGCTTCGGCGAGTTGCGTCAGCGGCCGGTGGCGATCAATGCAGTGCGCCTGCGCCAGATCCTGGGCGTCAAGCAGCGGGCCACGCGCGACGAACGGGCGCGGCGCATCCCCGCACGCCCGCCGCGAGCGCCGCGCCTTCGCGCGCCGATCAGCGCTGTGCGCTGATCGGCACCACGCGCGCAGCACCGACCCCGCGAGGATCACTGGCCGCCTGCAGACGCGACGCGCCGTCCCAGCTCACCACCTGCAGGTTGCCGTAGGGCCGTGACAGGGCCTGCAGTCCATGCCCCAGCGTCTTCAGCCCCTGCTGCATCTCGGGCGTAAGCGCGCCAGGCTCGAAGAACAGCTGGTCGGGCAGATACTGATGATGCAGACGCGGCAACGCGACAACCGCAGCAGGATCGAGTCCGTCGATCCACCCCAGAACGCCCAGGGCCACCATCGTGATGATGCGACTGCCCCCCGGCGTGCCGATCACCAGCAGTCCCCGCGGTCCTTCGACAAAGGTCGGCGTCATCGAAGACAGCGGACGCTTGTTCGGCGCGACTGCATTCGGTGCCGACCCCACCAGGCCGTAGGCGTTGGCCACGCCCGGCGCCGTGGAGAAATCATCCATCTCATCGTTGAGCAGTACGCCTGTGCCGGGCGCCATGAACCCGGAGCCGAACGGCAGGTTGATCGACAGCGTCGCCGCCACGCGATTGCCCTGGGCGTCGAGGACCGACAGGTGCGTGGTATCGCTGCCCTCGGGACCGAGCACCGCCGGCGGCAGGCTAGCACTGGGGGTTGCACGCTGGCGATCGATGCTGCGCGCCAGGATCCGCGCGTGCGAGCGCGATGACAGCTGCGCGGTGGGCACGACCACGAAATCCGGATCCCCAAGATACGCCGCGCGATCGCGGTAGGCGCGGCGCAGCGCCTCGGTCAGCAGATGCTTCGACGCCACGGACCCATCATCGCGCCAACCCAGGAGCTCCAGCTGCTGGAACAGCTGCGCCAGGGCGATGCCGCCAGCCGACGGCGGCGGTGCGGTGACCACCCGGTAGCCGCGGAACCAGGTGATCAGCGGCTCGCGCTCGACGACCTGATAACGACGCAGGTCCTCTGCCGTCCACAGGCCGTCGGTGCGCTGCACCGCCTCCAGCAGCCTCTGCGCGACCGCGCCGTCATAGAACGCGCGCTTGCCGTGGGTGGCGAGCTGCTCCAGCGTCCACGCCAGATCGGGCTGACGCAGCCGCGCGCCAACCGGCAACGGCTGATCATCCGGCATGAAGACACGGCGCGCCGCCCAGGACAGATTCGCTGACTGCTCGACGATCGCGCCCGCGAGCTTGGCGTCGACGGCGAAGCCGTCCCGCGCATAGCGGATCGCGGGCTGCAGCAGTTGCGCCAGCGGCTTGCTGCCATAACGTGCGGCGATGTGGTCCAGTGCCGCCGGCTCACCCGGGATGCCGGCGGCAGTACTGCCATAGCGCGACTTCTGCGGCAGCGGCGCGCCACTGGCATCGACATAGAGATCGCGATGCGCTGCGGCCGGCGCCGTCTCGCGGCCGTCAACAAAAATATCCTCGCCGCGATCGGCGCGGTGCAACAGCCAGAAGCCACCTCCCCCCAGCCCCGACCCGGTCGGCTCGACCACCGCGAGCGCCGCGCTCGCTGCGACGGCGGCATCGAAGGCATTGCCGCCGGCAGCCAGGATCTCGATGCAGGCATCGGTGGCCAGCGGATGCGCCGTCGCGCAGGCGTAGCCCGGCGGGGTCGCGGCCTGCGCCGTACCCGCCAGCACCGTCGCGCCGAGCAGCGCGCCCAGCCGCCACCACCGTCTGTGAAAGGTCATGCCGGGGTCACTCCACCGAGCAAGTCGGTCAGGCGCAGGTATTTCTCCTGCAGTTGCTCGCGCGTCTCGACGCGCTCCGGATCGAGCGGGATGCAGTTCACCGGGCACACGGTTTGGCACTGGGGTTTGTCGAAGTGACCCACGCACTCCGTGCACAGCGAGGGATCGATCTCGTAGATCTCGACGCCCTGATAGATCGCCTGGTTGGGACACACCGGCTCGCAGACGTCGCAGTTGATGCACTCGTGGGTGATCTTCAGCGCCATGCCGGTATTTTACGCCGGCACGCCCGCGGCGTCCGCCATCTGTCTTCAGCGCCGCCCGAAGCGCTCGAGCAGCACCGGCATCACCGGACCCGGCACCAGCTTTTCCACCGGCGCGCCCAAGCCGGCCAATTCCCGTACCAGTGAGGACGACAGGTGCGCATACTCCGGCGACGGCGCCAGCATGACGGTATCGAGTTTCGGATAGAGGTCGCGATTCATGACCGCCATCTGCTTTTCGTAGTCAACATCGCCTACCGTGCGTACGCCACGAACCAGCACCGTGATGCCATGCTCGCGCGCGAAATCGACGACCAGACCCGAGAAGCCGAGCACCTCGACGTTGGGCAGCTCCCGCACCACCTCGCGGATCAGATCGACGCGTTCCTGGAGGTTGAACTTCGGGTTCTTGGCAACGTTGCTGCCAACCGCCACAATCAGTTTCGGAAACATCGCCGCCGCACGCTGGATGATGTCGAAATGTCCGTACGTGATCGGATCGAAGGTGCCGCTGTAGGCCGCGATGACGGACATGGGACTCTCTAGAGTTTCTCGACCGCTGCATGATACGTCGCCAGACCGAAGCACACCTGTCCGGCCTTTTTCTCGCGGAGCAGCTCGAACCGTGGCGGCAGCGGCGGCGGCTCCCCGGAAGGCCATTCGAGGTAGATGCGGTTCTGCGCCGGCTTCAGCACCTTGGGCAGGTCCGGCAGGATCTTGTCGAGCAGGCCCTTGCCGTAGGGCGGGTCGAGAAAGACCACGTCATAGCGATGCCAGGTCTGCTCGATGTAGAACGCCGAATCCATCTGGATCACGTCGTGGTGCTGCGATTTCAGCGCCTGTAGCGCAGCCCGGATGCGCTGGCACTGGCGACTGCCCTCGTCGACGAAACTGCAATGCGCCGCACCACGCGACAGCGCCTCGATGCCGAGCAGGCCGCTGCCGGCATACAGGTCCAGACATCGCGCTCCGGAGATCACCGGCGCCAGCCAGTCGAACAGCGTCTGACGCACGCGATCCGGCGTCGGCCGGACGCCGTCGGCCGCATCGAATTCGATCAGGCGTGAGCGCCACTGGCCGCCGATGACCCGCAGCTTGCCGAGCGGACGGGGGGTCGGCATCAGCCCGCACTCCGTCGCAGCACGGCCCGCTTCGCAGGCGGCCGCGGCAACAGCGCCGCGGTCTCCATCCATTCACGCAGGCGCTCGCCGTCGGCGACGATCGGTGCCGGTACCTCGTAATAGCTGCGCAGGATCGTCGTCGGCCCCGGCTGGAACGGCTTCATCTGCGCGCGCTCGAAGTGCGCACGGGTGGTGTCGGAAACGCGCAGGTACACGCGCTCGCTCCAGATGATGCAGAACATGCCGGTGGGAGCCATCAGACACTGCCCCCCGAACATCGAGCGACGCGACCACGGCGCAATGCCGTCCGGCAGACGCTCAAACAGCGCATCGGCATAGCGGTCATTGCGGATCGTTTCGGGCTTTCGGGGCATGCCGCGACTTTACTCCGCCGCCCGTCGGCAGCGTCAACTGGCAACCGATCCGAAGCGGCGGCGCAACCGGCGGTGTCGGTGTGCAAACAGCGCACCGACGATCCAGCGAATCAGGAAGGCTGGCGCCATACGCGGCACCACCTCCAGTTCGTCGACCACCACGCAGCCCGCGCCCAGCGGCTCGACGTGGCGATGATGCCGCCATATGCGCTGCAGCCAGGACGTGGAATCCTCGTCAAAGCGCATGCCCGGACCGATCCCGTGCAGGCGCAAGGCATGCCGGTCGAAAGGCAGCACGCCAAAGGCCAGCAGCCAGCTCTGGAACAGCAGCACCCCGGGCCGGACCTGGTCGAGACGCAATCCGGCCATCGTCCTGGGGACCGACATCCTGACCCAGGGGCCCAGTTCGAAATTGACGCCCTCCATGGCGGTGGCGTGCGCCCAGACGGTCGCTGCGTCCGCCGCCAGCGGCGATTCGAAGCGCAGGCGCACGGTCGCCATGCCTCAGTTGCCCTGCGTACCGCCCACGGTCAGGGCGTCGAGCTTCAGCGTGGGCTGACCCACACCGACCGGCACGCTCTGTCCGTCCTTGCCGCAGACACCGACGCCGGGATCGAGCTTCAGATCGTTGCCGAGCATCGAGACACGCTGCAGTGCTTCGGGGCCGTTGCCGATGAGGGTCGCGCCCTTAACCGGCCGCGTGATCTTGCCGTCCTCGATCAGGTAGGCCTCGGAGGCCGAGAACACGAAGTTGCCGCTGGTGATATCGACCTGGCCGCCGCCGAAGCTGACGGCGTACAGCCCGCGCTTGACCGACGAGATGATCTCGGCCGGGTCATGCGGACCGGGCAACAGGTAGGTGTTGGTCATGCGCGGCATCGGCAGCTGCGCGTACGACTCGCGGCGGCCGTTGCCGGTGGGCGCCACGCCCATCAGACGCGCATTGAACTTGTCCTGCAGATAACCCTTGAGCACGCCGTTCTCGATCAGTGTGGTGCACTGCGTCTGCGTGCCCTCGTCATCCACCGACAGGGACCCGCGACGACCGGCCAGCGTGCCATCGTCGACGATCGTGCACAGCGAGGACGCCACCGACTGGCCCACCCGCTTCGAGAAGGCCGACGTGCCCTTGCGGTTGAAGTCGCCCTCCAGTCCGTGGCCCACGGCCTCATGCAGCAGGATGCCGGGCCAGCCGGGGCCGAGCACCACCGTCATGCTGCCAGCCGGCGCCGCACCGGATTCCAGCAGGACCTGCGCCTGACGGACCGCCTCGCGTGCCGAACGCTCGGGCGCGTCGTCACCAAAACAGTCGTGATAGCTGCCGCGTCCCCCGCTGCCGGCATGCGCCTGCTCACGACGCCCGCCCTGCTCGATGATGACGCTGACATCCATGCGCACCAGCGGCCGCACATCCGCGGTGAACGTGCCATCGCTGGCGGCAATCAGCACCGTCTCGTAGCTGCCGGACAGCGAGGCCATCACCTGGATCACGCGCGGGTCGGCCGCCCGCGCCGCGGTATCCGCACGACGCAGCAGGTCGAGCTTTCGCTCCACCGGCCAGCTCGCGAGCGGGTTGACTGCCGGATACAGCGCGCGCGGTGTGCGCGGTTGCGGCGCTTGCACGCGACCCTGCTGACCCTGGCGCACCAGCGCACCGGCCGCGCCGGCCGCATCCATCAGGGCCGGCAGCACGATGTCGTCGGAATAGGCCAGTGCCTGCTTCTCGCCGGCACAGACCCGCACCCCCACACCCTGATCGATGTGGTGCGCACCGGACTTGATCAGCCCGTCTTCCATCGACCAGGACTCGCTGAGCGCATGTTGAAAGTACAGATCCGCGCTATCGATGCCTGGTCGCATCATGCGATCCAGCACCTGCTGTACCTCCGAGGCGCCGAGGCCGGTGGGATCGAGCAGGGTCTTCTGTGCAGCGGCGAGCAGAGTGGTCATGAACAGGCAATGGGATCGGAAAGAGGGGATTCAACCGCCGAGGCGACGGTGGCTCAGCACGGGGAAGCCGGTGCGCAGTTCGCGCAGGGCCTGCAGATCGACGTCGGCACACAGCACGTCGGGGACCTCGTCCAGCGCCAGCCAGGCGCCCCAGGGCTGCACGATCGCGCTGTGCCCCCAGGTCCGGCGGCCACCCGGGTGGGTCCCGCACTGGTTGGGCGCCACCACCAGACACAGGTTCTCGACCGCGCGTGCGCGCAGCAGCAGTTCCCAGTGCGCACGGCCGGTCTTTTCGGTGAACGCCGACGGCACGCACAGGATCTCCGCGCCCTGGGCACTCAGCGCGCGATACAGCTCGGGGAATCGCAGGTCGTAGCACACCGACAGGCCGACGCGACCGACGGGCGTATCGACCACCACCGCCTTCGGAGCCCCCGGGGCAATGCTCGCGGATTCGCGATAGCGTTCTGCGGCGCCGGGAACTTCGACGTCGAACAGATGAATCTTGTCGTAGCGCGCGACACAGGCACCACCCTCGTCATACACCAGGCTCGCGGCGTGGACGCGGCGCTCCAGCGGTACCTGCATCGGCATCGTGCCGGCCACGATCCACAGGCCCAGCTCGCGCGCCGCGAGCGACAGGAAATCCTGGATCGCGCCGTCGCCCGGCACCTCCGCCAGCGCCAGCTTGTCGGTCTCGTGCGCACCCATGAACGCGAAATTCTCGGGCAGCACTGCCAGACGGGCGCCCTGCTGCGCCGCGCGTTCGAGTCCCTGCCGGGCGGCGGTCAGGTTGGCAGCCTGGGCGTCGCCACTGTTCATCTGGATGACGGCGAGACGAGGGGACCGCGTTGGTGCGTTCATGGTGTCCTCGGGCGCGGTGCGGCGGGCGCCGGTGCTGCGGTGGCGGGCGATGGCGGGCGGTCGGAGCCACCGTCGGCGCGTTCGACTTTCGGATTGTCCCAGCCGCCAGTGACGCGATAGCTCAATTGCGTCGCCTGGTCCAGCGGCTTGTCGAGCAGTTCCTGCGCGAGCAGGACCAGTGCACCCACGGCCGGGCCACCGAGCAAGGCCGCACCCAACGTCACGCCCGCCGAGACATCCGGATATACGGTGATGCGCTGATCGTACTCGCGTGCGGCCAGACGCACGTCACCGCGCACCTCCATGCGCAGCGACGGTGCCTCGATATCCAGATCGTCGGTCGTGGCGACGCCATCACCGAGCCGGAACCCGCCGTGGATGCGGTCAAAGCTGAGACCCTCGCCGACCACATCCTTGAAGTTCAGCGTCAGGCGACGCGGCAGCGCATAGAAGTTGATCAGTCCGAGCACGCGGGCCCCGCCCGGCTGCACCGCGCGCAACTGGCCATCTTCGACATCGGCATCGATGCGACCGCGCGGCTGCGTCCACTGCAGCCCGGATATCGTCGGCGCCCATTCCAGTTCGCCGCTGAAGGCGCTGCGCTTGGCCTCCAGATTCGGCACGTAGTTGAAGGCCTCGAGCAGACCGCCGATGTCGCTGCTGTCGAGCTTGAAGCGCAGCGCCGCCGACGAACGCGACTCCGCGCGCCGCCACTGGCCGCTGGCCTGCGCCTGGACCTCCCCGCCACTGAGCGTCAGCCGCTCCAGGCGCTGACCGCCTGCGATCGGCAGCGTGCGCATCGACAGCTGGCCCAGCGTCACGCCACCCAGTGCCAGCTCGCTGCACTCCACATCCAGTTGGGGCCACTGCCCCGGATCGAAGGGCGCTGTCACCGACGCCGCCGCAGGTGCTGCCCCGCTCGCCGGCGGCCCCACGGCGGCGGACACCACCGGATCGGCGGGCAGCATGCGCAGGTCGATGCGCTGCAGGCGTGCGGTGACGGCATTGTTGGCACGTGCCCAGTCGAGGTTGCCACTGGCGGCGGCACCATCGAGCAATAGCCGCCAGCCGCCCGGTCGCGGCGAATACCGCACGCGGGTCGGACCGGTTTCGACGGCGCGCCAGCGCAGTCGTTCGACCTGCAGGTCGGCCAGATCCAGCCGCAGATTGTCCGGCTCGGCAGGCACCACGGCTGCCAGGGCCCCCAGCGTCGACAGGTCGAGCACCGCGAGCCGCCCATCGAGCAGGAAGCCGCCGGACTTGGCCATCGGCGCGACAGGCTCGCCGAGACGCGCATGGAGACCGTCCAGATGCAGCGCCCCCTCACGCGACGCGAGCATCAGGTTGAGGCCCAGGCGCTGGGCGTATTCCATCGACACCCGCAACGGCGCCTGTGCATCGCTGCCGATGCGCAGGCGCAGCGGCACCACAGCGTCCGCGCTCTTGCCCAGCGGCGCCGGCAAGTCCAGCGCCAAGCCCTGCAGGTCGCTGGAAAGCTCCAGCGCCGTTTGATCGCGCAACGCCAGTTCGCCGCGCCAGAGGCTCTGACCGCTGAGGCGACGGCGCACGAGGTCCGGGATGAACTTGCTCGCCCCGCTGGCCTCGGCCCGCGGCGCAAACGGGAAGTCGAATACCACCACCCCATGCGTCTGCTCTCGCGCCTCGATACGCGCGTTCAGCGGCAGATCCTCGAAGCGCGCCGTCAGCGACTCGGCGGTCACGCCGCGTTCGGTGAATGCCACGACGCCATTGATGCCGCTGACCGGCGAATCCAGCGCGCTGTAGAACAGCTGCGCATTATCGACGGCAACCGTGCCGGCGACCGTCGTCTTGGCCACCTCGTGCAGCGGGATCTGCAACTGCAGCTCGACACGGGACGTGCCGGCAGCACGCGTATGATCGACCAGCCCCGCCAACGGCTTGCGCAGCGGTGAGGCGCGCAGGAAATCGTACTGTCGCGCCAGTTCGCCCACGACCGTGGCCTCGACGCGCAACCGCGCGTCATGAAAATCCTCGAAGACGGCACGTCCCGACTGCACCGGCATCCCCAGAACGGTCCCCGAGCGGGCTTCGATTGCCAGACGGCTGCCGCTGAATCGCAGCGTTGCGGCGATATCGGCAATTTGCGGCCAGTCCGGGGCATACGACAAGGTGCTGCCCACCGTATCGATATCCAAGTTCCACTGCCCGGTCGGACGACGATCGTAGGGGAAGTCGGCCAGCGGGCCACGAATCGCCAGCTGCGCCTGCGGCACGCGGCCCGCGACGATGCCGGCCTGCAGCCACCGCTGCAGACTCGCCGGCCAATGCCGCGGCATGAAGGCCTTGGCATGCGTCACGTCACCCGCCGACAGCGCTGCCGTCAGGTCAATCAGCGGCGAGGCGGCGGGGTCCGCCGGCAGCTCCAGCGTGACCGCACCGCGCCCCTTGAGACTCTGCAGCTGCCCTTCGAAGCTCGGCACCCGCAGGCGCCAGCCATCGGCCACCCGCTGCCACTGCAGTTGCGCGCCCAGCCGATCGAAGACCGCCGGCACACTCAGCACCGAGGGCAGCTGCAGCACCAGGGGCCCGTCATCGACCGTGAGGCGGCCACCGTTCTGGTTGGCCGAGAATTCGCCGTTCAGCCCGGACAGGCCGAAGCGCAGATCCTCGCGGACCGACACCTCGCGCAAGCGCGCACTGAGCGAGTAGTCATGGCGCTCGCCCTGCGGGCGCAGGCGCAGCACGACATTCTCCAGGCGTCCGCCCGCGCGCGCAGCGGCATCGCGCCAGGTCGCCGGCGTGCGCCAGATTTCGAACCAGGGGGCCAGCGCACTCAGATCAACCGTATCGGCGTCCACATCCAGCGCGCGCGCGGCACCGCTGGCCTGTGCCGACTGCAGGCGCAGTGCACCGCGCAGCACGTCGGCGTCGTCCGCCATGACGGTCGGCACCTCCAACTGCCAGCCGCCACCCGCTGCCGCGCGTAGCGCCGCCCGCGCCCGCACCTGGCGCCAGAGGCGGCTGCGTCCCCCGCGGGCCACCGCCAGTGCGCGGGCATCGAGCTCGGCGGCGGCTTCGCGCAGCCGGCCATCGGCCAGCTCGCCTTCCAGTTCGAGATCGAGCGCCTCGGCTGCGATCTGTGCATCAGGCTTCAGCCAGCGGCCGAGCCAGCCCTGAGGCAGCACGCGGGAGGCCTCGATCCCGAAGCTGCCACTCCAGGTGTCCAACTGTGCCAGGGCGCCACTCAGGTCGGCGCTGAAAGTGACGTC
>JBEIOK010000076.1:0-12601 GCA_040377605.1 Nevskiaceae bacterium
CCGCACCGCACCGGGCGAGCGCCTGGCCGTCACGCTGCAGGACGGCACGCTGCTGACGCTCAACACCGACAGCCGCGCCGTCGTGCGCTACCGCGACGGCATGCGCGGCGTGAACCTGCTGCACGGTCAGGCCCTGTTTGAGGTGGCGAAAGACCCCGCGCACCCGTTCGTTGTCATCGCCGGCGGACGCAAGGTCACGGCTCTCGGCACGGCCTTTGATGTGCGGGTGAGCGAAGACCGCTTCGCTGTCACGCTGATCGAAGGCCGCGTATCCGTCGAACCCGAAACCGCGGTGAGCAACGCCAGGCCCGCCGCCGTGCCCGTCCGCACCGAGCTGAGCCCGGGGGAGCAACTGATTGTTGCCGCCGCCGCGTCTGCGCCGGTCATCCAGAAAGCCGACGCCAAACGCACGATCAGCTGGCGCGACGGCCAGGTCATCTTCCAGAACGATGTGCTGAGCGACGCGGTGGATGAGATCAACCGCTACGGCGGCCGCCGCATCGAACTCGCCGACCCGCGCCTCAACGACCTGCGCATCAGCGGCGCCTTCAACACCGGCAACACCGCCGGCTTCGTCGCCACGCTCACCAGCTACTTCGATGTGCGCGTCATCGAGACCGACGATCAGCGCATCGTCCTGGCCCCCAGAAACTAGCATCGCTCCCTCCCTCCGTATCTCCCTCTCCCCGCAAGCGGGGAGAGGGCCGGGGTGAGGGGCCAGCCCGATCAAGCGCCATCACCGCATCAGCGAGCCGTCATTCCAGGCGCTGCGAAGACTCCACAAGCGGCACAAAAGCCGACGCCAGTGACCAGGCCTCTCACCGCCGATAGCGCGTGGAGTGAACCGCTCGCAGCATGCGGACCGCACCAGCGCAGTCGCATCGAGCCACGCATCACATCCAGCCCCACCGCAGTTCGTGAAAAAGCTCAAACCCGCGCATCATCCAACCTGAACCCCTGATTTATGGATTTGAATCAGGGGTGCGTCTTAACCCCCGGGACGAAGCCGCAGCAATGAGCGGCCCGACATAAACCGAAGGAGACGCCCGATGTCCGCACGCCGCATCACACCGGCCTTTTTGGCCGGCGTCTTGATTGCATTTTCCGGGGGGTTGGCACTGACCACCGTGCCACTCAGCGCATCCGCGCAAACCGCCGCCGCAGCCACCGTCAGTTTCGACATCCCCGCTCAGGATCTCGGCACCGCACTGACCGAGTTCGCGCGGCAGAGCGGACAGGAGATGCTCTTTGCCCCGGACATCGTCGCCGGCAAGACCTCCGCGCCATTGAGCGGAGAGCTCAGCCGCGAAGCCGCAATGGCGGAGCTGCTGAAAGGCACCGGGCTCCGCTACGAAATCCACAGCACCGGCTCGATGATCATCGGTGACGATGCGTCGATCGAGGCGTATCGCGCGCGATTGCAGAGTTCGGCGGTTGCGGCGGACGCGGCAACGCAGGTAGCGCAGGGCGAACAGGCTGATCCCGCTACGGTAGATCCTGGCGTCAACACCACCGGTGAGCGGACCACCGCCAACGTCGAAGTCAGCCGTCAGGGTGGCATCGAAGAGATCATCGTCACCGGGCAGAAGAAGGAAGAACGTATCCAGGACGTGCCGATCGCGATCAGCGCGTTCTCGATGGAGGACCTGGACAACCAGAAGATCGAAGGTGGCTTTGATCTGCTGAAGAACATTCCCAATGTCACGTTCTCCAAGACCAACTTCAGCGGCTACAACTTCCAGATCCGCGGCATAGGCACGCAGGCGATTTCCGCCACGACCGATCCGGGTGTGGCGGTGAGCTTCAACAACACGACGCTGATCGTGAACCGTTTGTTCGAGCAGGAGTATCTCGACATCGAGCGCGTGGAGGTGCTGCGCGGTCCGCAGGGCACGCTATACGGCCGCAACGCCACCGGCGGTGTCGTGAATGTCATCAGCGCCAAGCCGAAGCTGGGTGTCTACGAGGGTGAGATCAAGGTCGAAACCGGCAACTACGGTGCCGAGCGTATCCGCGGTCACTACAACCTGCCGATCGGCGATACTGTCGCGCTGCGTGGCGCCTATGCCAGCACCAAGCGCGATGGCTACGGCTACAACGAATACAGCACCTTCGACAATCCCTTCCGCGACAAGGTCTCCCCGGACGTCGACGATCGCGATCTGTGGACGGGCCGCCTGACCCTGGGTTGGGAGCCGAACGAACGCCTGCGCGTCAATGTGCTGTATGAGCACTTCAACGAAAACGATCGTCGTGTACGTACGTCTAAGCAGCTGTGTACGCGCGACACCGGTTCGGTAATTGATTTCGCGAACAGCCAGAATCCCGGCGTCGTGATCGGCCAGACGGACGCGGTCGAGTACCAGTACGGCTTCCTGTCTCAGGGCTGCAAGGGTGGTTCTCTTTACGCAGACGAGGCCTTCCAGACCCCGAACGGTGCGTCGCTCCCCTACCTGTCCGGCATTTACTGGGGTACGGCTCTGAGCGGGCTGGCCTCGTTCATTGGCGCTGTGGAGGCCAATGGGCTCGGGGGGAATCCGTATCCCAATGCGTTCAACAGCACGCCCCTGCTGCCCTTCAAGTGCGAGTTCGCGTCGTTCGACTCGCGGCTGTACCCGATCGATGTCTGCAATCCAGATGTCTTCCGCGGTCGACCACAATCACGCGACCTAAGGACGATTTCGTCGCAGCTGGAGCCGGCGTACTACGCCAGCTCGGATGTCTACGATCTGTCCTTCGATTACGAGCTGAATGAGAACCTGCTGTTCTCGTGGCAGACGGTGTACGCCACGGATGAGTACTACGCGACGCAGGACTACAACCGTTTCACGGCTTTCCCGATCTGGGAGGACTCGTCGGCGGCCTGCGGCCTCGACAGTTCTGGCTTCGTGATCGACTGCAGCGCGCCAGGCAGCTTCGCCAACGGGTTCTATGCCAATTTGTCGCCACGGCCCGCCGGCTCGCCGCTGGGGACGCCGGGGGTGCTGTGCGATCCGCAGCTGGGCTGCTCCGACACGCTGCTGATCCAGGATCTGTCGCAGGCAAAGTCCAAGCAGTTCAATCAGGAACTGCGCCTGGCCTCGTCCTTCGACGGCGCGTTCAACTTCAGTCTGGGGGCAAACTACACGAACTTCGAGACGATGAATGATTACTTCGTGTTCTCGAATGCCTTCACGCATCTACTGAACTTCTTTCCATTCCAGTATCACCACTCTGCTTGCATCAAGAACGATCTCTTCTGTCGCTATGTCGATCCGCATTCCATCGACGAGATCATCGCCGGGCAGGGCGGAGACGGGCACAATTACTTTCGCAGTGGCAATCCCTATCAGCTCCGCTCCGCGGCTATTTTCGGCGAGCTTTATTGGCAGGCCACCGAGCGGTTGAAGCTCACCACGGGTCTGCGCTTCACCTGGGATCGCAAGGTCTTCACACCGCTGCCGAGCCAGTTGCTGCTGGGTGACTACCGGGAGGCGACCTCGCCCTCGGGCAGCGTGCCGTTTGTCCCGCCGGGCGGAAGCCCCGACCTCTGCAACGATATCTTCACCGGCTGCCCCTTCTCGGGAACGGCGCCGGGCGGCCGTGGCTATCTGGCCGAGCCGGACATCGTGCAGGAGTGGCGCGTGCCCACCGGCCGTATCGTGCTCGATTACAAGCCGGACACCTGGTTCGACTGGCAGGATCAGACGATGGTGTATCTGTCGCTGGCCCGTGGGTACAAGGGCGGTGGCGCCAATCCCCCCGGCGTTGCGGAGCCTCAGGCCCGCTTCCTAGCGCAGGCATCGGGGGGTGCCGTCATTCCGGCGACCTTCGATGCCGAGTATGTGAACGCGATCGAAATCGGCACCAAGAACACCTTGCTGGGCGGCGGTCTGACGCTGAACTTCAGCGGTTTCTATTACGACTACAGCGACTACCAGGTCTCCAAAATTGTCGATCGCACGGCGGTCAACGAGAATTTCGACGCCACGGTCTGGGGGCTGGAACTGGAAAGCCTGATCGCGCCGACGCCCGACACCTTGTTCAACGTCACGGTCGGTTATCTGCGCACCCGTATCGCCGACGGCGAGCAGTCGATCGACCTGATGGATCGTACTGCCGGTGGCAATCACCACTTTGCCGCTGATCCGACGGCGACGGGAAGCAACGGTAAGACAACTGACTTCATCAACGGCTTCGACGACTGGATTGTGCTGCAGCCGGATCAGAAGACGGCATCCAATTGCATCGCGCCCCGAGAGTTGATTGAGGCGGCGTATCTGGCGGGCTTTACCCCCGTCGCAGGCGAATTCTGCCCCAATGGCAATTTGGCGGGCGGCAAGTCTAGCCGTACCGCGGTTGCCTACTTCGATGAAAACGGCACGCTGATCCGCAACTCGAACAAGCTTTACGATCCCGCCAAAGATGCGCCGAACGGCAGCCAGGGCTTTGCGAAAGACCTGTCCGGTAACGAACTGCCAAATGCGCCGCGCTTCACGGTCTCGCTCGGTGGTCAGCAGACCTTCTACCTGCCGGCGAACTGGTCACTAACGACGCGCCTCGATTGGTACTGGCAGGACGAGTCGTACGCCCGCGTCTACAACTTCGAGCCCTACGACCGGCTCAAAGCGTGGACCAACACCAATCTGTCGATCTGGGTGGAGAAGCTCGACTGGGGCCTGAAGGTCGAGGCCTATGCCAAAAACGTCTTCAACGAAACGCCGATCACGGGTGCGTTCCTGAACTCGGACGACTCGGGGCTGACCACCAATGTGTTCACGCTCGATCCGCGGCTGTTCGGCGTGTCCATCAAGAAGAGCTTCTGAGGAGAGGCCGCCATGAAATTTCATAACAGAATGATGCTGTCCGCGATGACTGTCGCGGTGGCCATGCTCTACACCCCACATGCACTCGCACAGGTGGACGCCGATTGCACCGGCAGCAATCCGGGGACCGTGACCTGCACCGGCGTCACTGCCTATGCAAATGGCGTCACGCATAACGCGACGGCCGGCCATCTCACGGTGAATGTCGGTGAGAACGTGACCAGCTTCGGAAGTGGCGGTTTCAACACCACGGCGACCGGCAGCAACAGTGTGACGATGACGAAGGGCAATAGCCCGAACATGGTGACTACTGCGGCTGGCACGTCGGCGACGACGGTGATCGGTGCCTCGACCGAAAACGGCGACATCAGCATCACCACCGGGACCGGTACGGTACAGGGCGTGGCGACCGCGGTGCAGTACGGCGTCCGTGCGCAGTCGAGCGGCAGTGGTGACATCAGCATCACGACTGGTGGTCCCGTCACGGTGAGCAGTACGGCCGCCAATCCGGGCATCGCCGCGATCGCGGCCCAGAGCAATGGCGGCGACATCGTGGTCACGACCAATGGCAATGCGGCCGGGCGCCAGTACGGCATCCTCGCCAGTACGAACGGCGCGGGCAGTCTGGTGATCAATACCAACAGCGGCACCGCCAGCGCATCCTCGACTGCGGGCGTGGGGATCGCCGGTATCCATGCCACGGCGGCCGGGGACCTGGTCATCAACAAGACCGGCACGGCAAGTGGGGGCGCCGGGGCGGGTATCTTCGTGAACAGTGGTGGGACGGCGACGATCAATCTGCTTGGTGGCAGTCTCAGCGGCACTGCCGCGGTCATCCGGGCGCAGGGCAATCGCGCGGTCGTTAATCACGAAGCGGGCTCGCTGGCGGGCATTCTGGATTTCCAGGGCTTGTCCGGCGGCGCGGAACTCCATCTGCGCAGTGGGTGGAGCATCAATACGACGATCGCCGCACCCAGCATGTTTTCTCCCGGAGCGGATCTGGTCCGGCTCTATGCGGGGAATGTGGCGTCCATCCCGACCGCCGCGGGAGTTCGCGCGGTCAACTTCGGCGGCGGCGATGATCGCTTCGTCAACGAAGGTACGATCCTGATGCAAGCGGCCCGCAGCGAACTGCATTTTCTCGGTCTGGAGCGATTCGAGAACGCGGGCCTGATCGACCTCGGAGAAGATCCTTGCCCGGATTGCTTCACCAAACCCGATCCCGAGGTTCCGGACGACATCCTGTCGCTGCCGGGCGCGACCTTGGTCGGGATCGAGACCGGCCGCGTCCGACTGGATACCAGTCTCCGGGTTTTCGAGCCCCTCCAGGACCGATGCTCGGCGACGCTGCGTGGCGCCAATGGCCGGTTGCCGGCGTCGGACTGTATCGCCCTGCACAACGGGCGTATCGAGGGAACGGTGCTCGTCGAGATCACGCCTGACGACCCAGGCGGCCGGGGCGTCTACAACCCCGATGGCAATGTGATCTTCGATCTGTCGGACGGGAATGGCGGACCGGGCAGCGGGGGCATGGCCGATGGCGCGGCGGTTGTCGTGGCGCCGGAATCCGCGTTCTACAGCCCAGCGCTCGGCGGGGTGCTCGACAACGGCATGTTTGTCTATCGGTTCGTCTTTGATGAAGCCGATACGCAGGTGAAGCTGGTTTCCATTCCGTCGGCGGGCGCCTTCCATCAGCCGATCATCGCCAATGCCGCGCAAAGCGCATGGCGCACCGCGAACGGGGGCTTCTTCGATCGCCAGGCCGATCTGCGCGACACGCTGCGCGCCAGCAGCATCCAGGATCACGGCGTCTGGCTGCGGACGGCGTACGACGACGGCGAGCGGCAGTCCAGCCATGCCTTCGCGATGCCCACGGGCGACGCGGTTTACGACAACACGCATGACCTGCAGACCTCAGCAGTGACGCTGGGGGTGGACGTGCTGCGCGGTACCGACGGAAGCCGGCGGTGGCTGGCCGGCGGCATGGCGGGCTATGTGCGCACCGACATCGCATACGCCCACCTCTGGACCGACACGGCGGCAATGAACGGCATGATGGTCGGCCTGTACGGCAGCTTTATCGACGGCCCGCTGTTCATCGATGCGGCGATCAGTCGGATCTGGGCGCAGCTCGACCAGGACATGCCGCAAGCACAGCTCTTCCGAGACCGAGGCCTGACCAGCGATATCGAGACGACCGGTGCGCAGGTGGAGGCGGGCTGGCGCTTTGAGTTGGGCGCAGTGCGGGTCGAGCCTTTACTCAATGCGTCCTGGTCGCAGACCAGTATTGAGGATATCCAGGTGTCTGAAGGCGATCCGGCGCTGCCGGGCAATCAGGTGTTCTTTGAAGACACCACCAGCGCGCGCATCGGTGCCGGCCTGCGGGGCAGCACGCAGTTCCCGATCTTTGGAGACGTGCAGCTGGGGCTCTCGCTGACCGGCCGCTTCATGAGTGAAACCGATGGTGAGGCGAAGGCGGCGATCGGCAATCTCAATCCGATCAGCCCGGAAGTGGTCGATACCTGGGACGGCACGTTCAGCGAAGTCATCGGCGGCCTGACCCTGGCCAACGCCACCGGCCGCGTCTCCGGCGTGCTCAACCTGGGACTGCGCTCGGGCGACGACTACAGCGCGACCTCCGGGTCCTTCAGCTTCCGCTACCAGTGGTGATCGGCGAATAACAAGGAGAACATCACCATGAAAATCATCTCAACCTTGCCAGCCCTCGTGCTGGTGCTGGCCACCACCTCGATGAATGCCGTCGCGCAGGACGAAGGCACGGCGCCGACCGGCCAGTACTTCAACCTGAGCCTGTTCTCGTGGGAGGCCCAGGCGCAGCGTCAGACCGTTGAAGCGGCGTTTGATGGCGTCGATACGGTCACCGGCACGATCGAGCAGACCGAGGGCCATGCGGATGCCCAGGGTCTGCGCCTGCTGGCCGGCCATCAGCTCACCGACTGGCTGGGTATCGAGCTCCATGTCGCGACCGGCGGTAGCCGCCGCTTCAACATGAACCGCACGACGACCGACTTCGAGGTCCTCTTTCCTCAGGATTTCGACTTCTCGCAGATCGACAGTATCGACGACGTTAACCTTGAGGATTTCGAGCTGGATCTGACAACGACCGAGGATCAATTCCCTGCGAAGGCAGATCTCAATCAGGTGTGGGCGTTGATGCTGCGTCCGGCCTGGGTACCCAACAAGACCTTCAGCCTGTACGGCCTGATCGGCTACAGCTACGCCAAGGTCGATTACCAGACCGAGCCGAGCTGGTACACGGTCTCCGAGCGCGGGCTGAGCTATGGCGTGGGCGCGGATGTGGCCATCTTCCCCAGCTTATTCAGTGGCGCGCTGCGTGCGCATGTGGACTATGTCCGCTATCTCGACGAGTCGGCCATTGAGCTGGACGCGCTGAGTTTTGGAGTGGGGCTGCGGTTCTGATCCCTAGCGTTGTGCGACCGACGGGCGGCACGGTCATGCCGCGCGGCAGCGAAGCATCTACGTTCGGCGCGTAACGCCGCCAGATGCTTCGCTGGCGCTCAGCATGACGGCGTGGCTTTTCTGGTGGTGAAGGCTTCTCGCGCCGGTGGGTTGCGATCCCCAAGCCTCTCCGGCCCTGCGGTGGCGACGAAACCCGTCGTCACCGCTTTTTGTGTCCTTCGGTATTCTTGATCGGAGCGGTTGGGTCGGGGCCGCAGATCGACAGCCGGGGGGAGACATGAGCCGCAGCGAAAGGGGGAACAGGACCATCCTGTTCCTGGTGGTACTGGTGGGCGTGCTGATTGTGGGGATCTGGATCGGGGCGTGGTTTGTCGGCGCACAGAAAGCCATCTTCAGCGGGCTCACCAACGAGCCGCTGGCGGATGTGTTCAGCAGCATCAACGCGTTGTTCGCCGGCCTCGCATTCGGCGGTGTCATCATCACGATCTACGTGCAGATCCGTGAGTTGCAGGACACCAAGGAAGAGCTGCAGAAGACTGCACAGGCCAACGCTGATATGGCGGTTGCCAATCTGGCGCTGGCGCGGCTGTCCGACGAGCGCTCGGTCATGGATCTCTTTCAGGTCTATTGCAGCGAGTATTTTCAGACGGTCAAGAATGCTTCGATGAGCGTGCTGATCCCCTGTGTGGCGAGCAAGGCCTACGGTGATTACGTGGTGAGCCGCCTGCTGGTCGCGGGGCAGTTGCCGTTTCCGGATCACTGCTGGGAGCGCGTCTCCCAGGCGACCTACAGCAAGAGCCTGGAAGCGTTTCGTGCGGCGGATCAGCATCATCGGTACAAGCTTGATGAGTTGATCAACTTCTTCGCAATGCTGACCGGCCGCGCGAATGCCAAGGAAGCAGTGAGCCGCTGTGACTTTTCATATTCCTGGTGGCGGCCGCTGCTGTGGATGCTGGCGATTCAGCAACGCAATCGGTTTGATGCCGATCCGGAGATTCGCCGCTTTGCAACGCCGCTCTATCTGACGGACGTCGTGCGCAAGCTGGACGAGAGCTATGGCTTCACGCCGTTTTCGAGTGACCGTGAGATGTGGCAGTTCTTCATCAGCCACCCCAAGGTCCAGGGCTATGGCATGGACCCCGCCTACCGGCAGCTGGCGGGTACTGCTTAGCGCCGTGAATCCGCGGGCACTGCAAGGGGACGCAAGACACCCTCAGGCGATTGTGGGCTGCGCTCTTTCTCGTCAGTGATCGGGTGACGAGGAGGGTTCGGCGCATGCAACGTGATGGCTCATGCTCCGGCGCTCATTCAGTCCCAGTCAAGCTTCTGTCCATCTGTCGTAGGAAATATCTGTTTCTTTGGAACGCTGTCCCCATTTGCTTGTCCCTGTACGGTCGCTTGCAGTACAAAGCGAGCCTGCCTCAACGAAAGGCAGTGTAGCCAGCCGAATACAACGATCCAGCGAGCGGCCGCGCCACACCGGGGTTCTGAAAATAATGAGGATCTGCAGACATGAAGCGCTATACAAGAATGACATCCCTGGCCGGTGCGATGGCGGCGGGTGCGATGCTGATGGGCTGTTCGTCGGACGATAATCTCGACCGTTTCGAGTTTCCCAATTTTCCGTCGATTGCCATGGCGGGCGCGGATGAGGATCGTCGGGCCGACGCCGATCTGACGGGCGATGCATTGGCCTATCAGGCCGCGCTGATCTACGAGACCACGCTGAACTTCCGCGATTACGACGCGATCGAGCGTCCGTTGACCGACGAGCCCAACGGACGCACGGATTGCGCGCTGGACGGCTATGTTCATCACGATCGCTTCACGGCGCCGTATTCGGGCTCGTTCGGCGAGGGGCCGGTCGATGCCGAGGCGGTGACGGCTTATGGCTGCACAGTGGCCGACACCGAGTACAACGCCGCCGGTGAGCGTGCCGTGGTGGGCAAACTGACGTTCTTCGAGGACGAGATCGACTGCGATGGCGTCGACTGTACGATTTCGTACAACAGCTATGTGAGCCCGGATTTCCCGTATCGCGTGCAGTATTTCGGTCCGGCCGGCGCCGGGCAGAACGAGCGTCTTCGCGTCGAACTCTATGGCGTGACGGTTGATGGCCCCGGTGAGCCGATCGAGGTCGGCGGCACGGCCCGCGCGGTGCTGGAGCGGACCCAGGATCTGCTGGTCACTAACGCGATCGGGCTGGTGTCCGATGCCGGCGTGGTCAGCGACCAGACGGTCTTCACGCTGAAGATGGATGGCGGCGCGAGTGGCTCGTTCGTGCGCCGCGAGATCGCGGGCGTCAATCAGCTGCAGCTGGAGGGCGCCATTGGCTCGGGCTCCACGCGGGATGACGCCTGTGTCGGCGGCCGCTTCCAGGTGGAGACGGTGGCCAATCTGGCGGTTGACGCCGGCAATATCGTCACCGGCGCGCTGGCGCTGACCAGCGGGACTGGCGATGACGCGCAGGAAGCGAGCCTGGTGTTCCAGCCCAACGGTGACGTTACGGTGACGGATGCCGACGGTGCGACGGACACGCTGACCCGGGCTGCGCTGGAAGCGCTGCGGACCACCTGCTTCCAGACGGTGGTGGCCAAGCGCTGAGACCCGGCGCCCGGGCGCAATCCCCCAACGGCCCTGTGCGAACAGGGCCGTTTTTCTTGGGGGGTGTGGCGTGTTTTGCGGATGGTTTGGCGCGGATGCTCAAGCCGCTGGTCGGGTGACTGGGGTAGTTTGGCGCGTGCTCCTCGGGGGGAGGGGCATCCCGCTTTACATTCGTGACCATGAAAATGAAATGGCCTGCTGATCCGCTGCGCGCAATCCTGGGTCGTGACGAGCCTGCCGAGGTTCCGGCGGCGGTCGCGGTGGAGACGCCTCGGCGGGAGCCGCGGCATCCGGCCCAGGGCGAGGAACGCCCGGCGCTGCACACCTGGTTCAATGCGCTAGTGGTGGCCGGTCCGGCTGCGGCGGTCGAGGCGCTGCATCAGTCGTTGACCCACACCCAGCCGCTGCCGTGGCGCGCCACGGAAGAGGTGGAGCGCGAGGTCGTGCATCTGGCGATGGTCCGCTCCGGCCGGCGCATCGAGGCGCTGTCGCTGGAAGACGTGCTGCAGGCCTGCGAGGCCGTCGAGCAGCGGCATCTGATCGACAACGCGACGCTGGAGCGTCACTTCCGCAATCTGTGGCACACCTCGGCGGCCTACTGCCGTCAGTACATGCGCGGCCTGCTGGCGCGCAAGCCCGGCGACGGGCACGGCCGCGCGGCCGCTGCCGCTGGCGGTCTGTTCCGCGAGGGGTTTTCGCTCACGCGCATCGTGCTGCCGCCGTTTCGCGTGCTGCAGGGCTCGTACCGCTATGCCGGCCGTACCTGGTGCCTGCGCAACTGGGGCACGCCGGAAGACGCGCACCTGGTCGGTCGCCGCGCCGAGACGCTCGCCGATGGCCAGCGCCTGATGATCTATGAATTCGAGACCGTGGAAGGTGCGCCGCTCGGTGCGCTGAACCGGCTGGTGCAGCGCTATCCGGCGCTGACCTTCTCCTGTGTCTGGGCCGATGGCGACACCGGCAGCCGCCACGCGCTCAGCGGCCACCACGGGCGGCCGTCTGCGCTGCGTGCGTTGTCGGCCGTGGGCGTGGATGCCGACGGCCTGACGGCAACGGCCAAGCGCGAGATCAGCCGGGTCGCGCGGGATTCGGTGTTGCCGGTCGTCGCGCCCGAGGGCTTCGGCGCGGCTGGTTTTGGCGCCGAGTTGCCGCGGGCGCAGGCCGCGGGGGCCTAAGCGCCCTTGAGCCGCGCCAGCGTCTCGCGGTAGGGCCGCAAGCCGGCCCACAGCAGCAGCACCGCCGCGCCATTGGCTGCGCCGGCGACGATCAGCATCGACCAGCGCACGGCGTTGTCGTCGGCAAAGACATAGTCGGTGATCAGCGCCACCGCCGTCGGCCCGACGCCGAGTCCCACCAGATTGACGATGAACAGGTAGACCGCCGACGCCTGGCCGCGCATGCGGTTGGGCACGATCTCCTGGATCGCGGCCGGGGCCGCGCCAAACGGCATGCCGAGAAAGAACACGGCCGGCGCCAGGGCGATGAAGGCGACCGTCGGGTCCATCGCCAGCAGGAAGGGCAGGTGCGTCACGATGGCGCCCACCGCCGCGACCAGCCCCACGCGCAGGCCCGCATCGGTCCGGCCCTGCTTGAGCCAGCGGTCCGCCAGGCGGCCGCCGAAGACGATGCCGGCGCAGCCGAAGACCAGCACGATCAGGCCGTAGGTGACGCCGACCGATCCGGCATCGAGCCCGAAGCTGCGGATGAAGAAGGTCGGCACCCAGGCACCTGCGCCGTAGGAGCAGAACGCG
>JBEIOK010000152.1:0-6482 GCA_040377605.1 Nevskiaceae bacterium
GCGCTCGGACGACAGCACACGTGCACGGGCCTGCATCAGCGTGAACTCCGGGCCGTCGGTCCGCGACACCTTCGGCATCTCGGCGGCACGGGCCCGGGCTTCGGCGATACGGGCGGTATTGAGCGGGTGCGTGCGCAGGATCTCCGGCAGGCCGCTGCCGTAAAGACGCGACTGCTGTTCAAGCTTCTGGAAGAAGCCGGACATGCCCTGCGGATCGTAACCGGCACGCGCCATCGTCTGGATGCCGACGCGGTCGGCCTCCTGCTCGTGCGCGCGCGTATAGCTGACCTGACGCTGGTAATTCAGGGCCTGGCCCACTGACAGCGCGCCGATCACGACATCCGGATCGGCCGAGCCGGCGATGATCGCGGCGATCACCGCGAGCCAGGTCGCGATCGTGGCGACCTCCGTATCTTCGGCGGTACGCGCGATGTGGCGCTGTGTCACGTGCGCCAGTTCGTGGCCCATGACGCCGGCAACCTCGCTTTCGGAGTTTGCCGCCATCAACAGGCCGGCGTTGAAGCCGATGTAGCCGCCGGGCAGCGCGAACGCGTTGATGCGCGGGTCCTGGATCATGAAGAACGTCAGCGCCGGCGGCTGCGTCGCGCTGCTGGCGGCCAGCCGCCAGCCAATCGTCGTGATGTAGTCGGTCAGCTCCGGGTCTTCCAGCAGGTACCCCGTCCGATACAGCTCCGACATGACGCGGCCGCCCAGTTGCTTCTCCTGCAGCGGTGTCAGCGTGTTGTCGGCCGGCTCGCCGATCTGCGGCAGGTCGAGCACGGCGGGAGCCTCGGCCTGCAGCGTGGCTGCCGAGAACACCGTCAGGGCCGTGAACAGCGACAGCAGCATTTTTCGCATGGGGGCGGGTGGGGCGGGGCGATGACGCTTAGAGCACGGGGAACCAGTGAAGTTTCCCGGCATCTTCGGTTATCGCATCGCGGGGTTCCAGCGACCCAGCGCCTGGCCCATGCGGATGGTCTGTCCCGGTTGCAGCGTCGCAGCCCAGTCGAGCCCATTCTGGGGCAGCAGCAGGATGACGGTCGAGCCCATGTTGAAGCGTCCCATTTCCTCGCCACGCCCCAGGGTCAGGGGGTGCATCGGCGCGTAATGGTGGGGCTCGTCACGCAGATGCGGCGGCGTGATCTGACCGGCCCAGACCGTCTCCATCGAGCCGACGAACAGGGCGCCGATCATGGCCAGGCCGACAGGCCCGGCATCGGTGTCGAAGATGGCGTTGACCCGCTCGTTGCGCGTGAACAGGTTGGGCAGCGCTCGCGCCGTCGCCGCATTGACGCTGAACAGCCGGCCCGGCACGTAGGTCCAGTGGCGGAGGCTGCCCGTGATCGGCATGTGGATGCGGTGATAGTTGTATGGCGCCAGATAGATCGTGCAGAAGCGTCCGTTCTCGAACTTCTGTGCCAGGTCTGGATCACCGCCGAGCAGTTCCAGCAGCGAGTAGTCGCGGCCTTTGGCCTGGATCAGGCGGCCCTCGCGGATGTCGCCGAACTGGCTGACCGTGCCGTCGACCGGGCTGACGAAAATCTGCGGATCCGACGGCAGCGGCCGCATTCCTGGCTTCAGGGCCCTCGTGAAGAAATGATTGAAGCTGCGGTAGTTCTCGATACGCTCGAATTCGGCTTCGGACAGATCGATGGTGAAGCCTTTGAGAAAGCCGCGGATCAGTGCGTTCTTGAACCATGGCGCCTCAATCTGCGTGAGGTGATAGACCGCGGTCGACAGCCAGCGGGTCGGCAGGATCTGCTGGATCAGCGCGAACAGGCGATCGCCGAGGCTCATTTCGGGGGTAGAGGGGTTCATGTCAGGGGCGGCGGTCAATGCGAAAGCTGGCGGTCACGGTGACCTCACCGCACCGGATCTGGAGTTCGGTCTGGTCGCCGGCGCGCAGTGCGCGCTGCGGGCGGAACAGCATCAGGTGCAGGCCACCGCGTTCCAGCACGGCCTGGGTTCCGGGTGCCAGATCGATGACCTGATCACGCAGCATGCGCGACTGCCCGTTGTCGATCACGCTGCGGTGGATCTCGGCGGCACCGAAATCCGGGCCGGAGACAGCGTCGCATCGCAGTGGCTTGCCGGTGGCATTGCGCAGCGTCAGGTAGCCGGCCATGACGCCCGACCCCGGGGGGGCTTCAGGGATCCAGGCGTCGTCGATGGTCACGCCGGCGGCGTTCGCGCCGCAGGCAGTCATCAGCGTCAGGGCGATCAGCAGTGGGGGGAGCGTGCGATTCATGAGCGTGACTCCAGCAGCTGGCGAAGATCGCCGACCAGGGCAGGCGCCGTCAGCGGCGCGGTGAAGTACCCGGTCAGCTCGCCATCGGGATTGATCAGGATGAGGGCCGCGGAGTGATCCATCGTGTAAGTCTCCGGCGTGCCGCCCGGCACCTTGGCATAGGCGACGCCCAAGGCCTGCGCCATGGCCTTGAGTTGCGGTTCATCGACCGTCGCCGCGCGGAAGTCCGGGCTGAAGTAGGTGACGTACTCCTTCAACCGCGACGGGCTGTCACGTGCCGGGTCGATGGAAAACAGCACCACTTGCAGCCGTGCTGCGGCCTGCGGGTCGAGCTGGCTGCGCACGGTCTTGAGCAGCCCCAGTGTCGTCGGACAGATGTCCGGGCAGTAGGTAAAGCCCGGGAAGATCAGCGTCCACTTGCCTTGCAACTGCGCGCGCGTGAATGGCTGGCCATCCTGGTCGATCAGCGTGAAGTCGGGCAGGGCGCGTGGCTGCTGCAGCAGCGTGCCGGAGGCGACGCGAACGGTCTTGGGGGTATTGAGCCAGGTCGCGGCGAGAATGCCGCCGATCAGGGCGACCGCACCGGCAAAGGCCAGCAGGACGGAGGTTGGAACGCTTCGATTCTGGGACACGGGATCGGATCGGTTGGCGGCCGCGACAGAAGCGGCGGCGTAAGTGGGATAATGACCTACCCATTATTCCACAGGCCCGCCCGATCCCTGCCATGCCCAGACGCACCGACACCGATGACCTGACGACGGTGCGCGATCTCGTGCGCTGGGGCGCGAGCCGCTTCCGCGAGGCGGGTCTCACGTTCGGACACGGGACCGACAATGCGCTGGACGAGGCCTTTCATCTCGTGCTGCATGCGCTGCACCTGCCGGGCGACCTGCCAACCGTCTATCTGGAGGCAACGGTGACGGCGCGCGAGCGCGCGGCGGTCCTCAAGCTGCTGCGGACGCGCCTGAACACACGCAAGCCGGCGGCCTACCTGCTCGGCCGCATCGCTTTTGCCGGCCTGGAATTCGAGGTTGACGAAAGCGTGCTGATTCCCCGCTCGCCGATCGCCGAAATGATCGAGCGCGAGTTCGCGCCCTGGGTTCAGGCGCCGCCGGGCCGCGTCCTGGACCTGTGCACGGGCAGCGGCTGTATCGGCATCGCCTGTGCGGTGGCCTTTCCGGAGGCCGAGGTGGATCTCGCTGACCTCAGCCCGAAGGCGCTGGCGGTGGCGCGCCGCAATGTCGCGCACCACGTGCTCGGCAACCGGATTCGGGTGATCAAGTCCGACGTATTCGACGGCCTCGTCAACGAAGTGTACGACCTGATCGTGAGCAACCCGCCCTATGTGCCTGCCGCCGAGTGGAAGGCACTGGCCCCGGAGTACCGGCACGAGCCCAAGATGGCGCTGGCCGCTGGCAGTGACGGCATGGACATCGTCGCCCGCATCCTGAGCGATGCACCGCGGCATCTGAGCAACGACGGCTGGCTGGTCTGCGAGGTTGGCGGCAGCGTCGCCGAGTTCGAGGCGCGCTGGCCGCGGCTGCCGGTCACCTGGGTCGAATTCGAGCGCGGCGGCGATGGCGTCTTTATCATTTCACGCGCGGATCTCGTCGCGCATTCATCGAACTAGCTTTCCACCATGTCCGGCAATACCTTCGGCACGTTGTTCACGGTCACTAGCTTCGGTGAGAGCCACGGCCCGGCCATTGGCTGCGTGGTGGATGGCTGCCCACCGGGCCTCGCGCTGACCGAATCCGACCTCCAGCCGGACCTCGACCGCCGCAAGCCGGGCACGTCGAAGTACGTCACGCAGCGCAAGGAAGCCGATCAGGTCGAGATCCTGTCCGGCGTATTCGAGGGCAAGACCACCGGCACGCCGATCGCGCTGCTGATCCGCAACACCGACCAGCGCAGCTACGACTACGAGAAGATCAAGCAGGTGTTCCGGCCCAATCATGCCGACTACGCCTACATCCAGAAGTACGGCATCCGCGACCATCGTGGCGGTGGCCGCTCCAGTGCGCGTGAGACGGCGGTGCGCGTGGCGGCCGGCGCCATTGCCAAGAAGTACCTGAGCGAGCGCCTTGGCATCACGATCCGCGGCTGCACCGAGCAGGTGGGGCCGATCCCCTGCGAGATCCGCGACTGGAACGCGGTCAATCAGAACCCGTTCTTCTGCGCGGATCCAGCACGCGTGCCCGAACTGGAAAAGCTGATTGATCACCTGCGCGCTGATGGTGACTCCGTCGGCGCACGTCTGTACGTCGAGGCGCGCAACGTGCCGCCGGGACTCGGCGAGCCGGTATTCGACCGCCTCGACGCGGACCTCGCGCACGCGCTGATGTCGATCAATGCCGTCAAGGGCGTGGAGATCGGCGATGGTATGCGCGTCGCCGAGATGCGCGGCACCGAGCATCGCGACGAGATGAGCCCGCAGGGCTTCCTCGGCAACCATTCGGGCGGCATCGCCGGCGGCATCTCCACCGGCCAGACGATCTACGCGCGTTACGCGATCAAGCCGACGTCGAGCATCACGACGCCCGGCCGGAGCATCGATGAAGCGGGCGAGGCCACCGAGATGCGCACGACGGGGCGTCATGATCCTTGCGTGGGCCTGCGCGCGACGCCGATCGGTGAGGCGATGATGGCGCTGGTCTTGATGGATCACTGGTTGCGACATCGGGGGCAGAACGCCGACGTCACGCCAGCGACGCCGCGCATTCCCGCAGGGGACGACTAAGCCCATGCTCCCGCCGAACGCAGGCGTCGAGCGCCTGCATTGGCGGCTCGCCGGCTTTTACTTCTTCTACTACGCGACGGTCGGTGCGTTCATGCCCTATTGGGCGCCGTACCTGGAAGCGCGTGGCTTCTCGCCGGTGCAGATGGGGATCGCGTTTGCGCTGATGGGCCTGACGCGCTCGATCCTGCCGGTCGTCTGGGGCTGGTACGCCGATCACACGGGCCAGCGCGTGGCATTGATTCGCTGGGCCAGTGTCGCGGCGCTGATGACCTTCATGGCCATCCCGTTTGTCGAGGGCATCTGGTGGATCGGCGGGTTGATGATCGCCTACACGCTGTTCTGGCACGCGCTGCTGCCGCAGTTCGAGGTGGTGACGATCAACCACCTGCATGCCAGCGGTGCCGACTACAGCCGCGTCCGGTTGTGGGGCTCGGTGGGCTTCATCGGCTCGGTGCTTGGCCTGGGGGTTGCTCTCGACCTGACCGGCATCCTGTGGCTGCCGTGGCTGGTCGGCGCGTTCTGGCTCGGCATGTCGGCCTCGACCTGGCTGGTGCCGGAGCCGCCGTCGCTGCATGCGGCCGATGCGCCGCGCATCGGTCTGTGGAGCGTGTTGCGAAGACCGGAGGTGATTGCGCTGCTGTTCGTCTGCTTCTGCTCGCAGCTGAGTTTCGCGCCGTACTACAACTTCTTCACACTGTTCCTGGAACGCCATGACTACAGCCGCAGCCTGGCCGGATTGCTGTGGGCGCTAGGCGTGGTTGCCGAGATCGGCATCTTTCTGGTCGTCGGCCGCTGGATTGCACGGGTCGGTGCCCGTCAGGTCATGATCGTGGCGATGGTGGCCACCACGCTGCGATGGTTCTTCACCGCGACCTTGGTGGACTCCTGGCCGGTGCTGATCGCGGTGCAGCTCGCGCATGCCGTGTCCTTCGGTGCTTATCATGCGGTGGCCATGCATTACGTCACACGCTTCTTTCCGCCCGCACTGCATGGACGCGGGCAGGCGGTCTACAACGCGGTCGCCTACGGCATCGGCGGCTCGATTGGCAGCCTCGGCAGCGGATTTCTGTGGGAGGGCATTTCCCCGGACGCGGCGTTCTATGCGGCCGGTATCGTGGCCTTCGTCGGTACTGCGGTAGCGTGGCGTTTTCTGCCGGATCCGTCGGCGCGCTGAACGACTCTACGCAGCGCGCCTCCCCATCGCGAGGCCACCCGCGGCGCTTTCCGGCCATTCGAATCCCGCGTCCATGCCCCTGAAATCGGACTCGGCAAAGCCGTGCTCCAGATCCTCCCGCCCGCGGGCGGCGGGATGCCAATCGATGATGCGCTCGAAGAATTCGCGATCAGGACGCATGGGATCGATGTGGTTCCAGATGATGGCCCCGCCGGGCCGCAGACGTGCATGCGCCCAGTTGATCATCGCCAGCCATTGGTCGCGCGCCAGCGTGTTCAGAATCAGATCGCTGACGATCAAGTCCTGAGAGCCCCCCGCCA
>JBEIOK010000119.1:0-8748 GCA_040377605.1 Nevskiaceae bacterium
CGCGAGCAGGCGACGCTGAGCCTGGATCTGGCCGGCGACAGCCTGCATCGGCGTGGCTATCGCCTGCGCGGCGTCGAGGCCCCGCTCAAGGAAAACCTGGCCTGCGCGATTCTCGTGCGCTGCGGCTGGGCTGAACTCGCAGCGCAGGGCGCGCCGCTGCTTGATCCCATGTGCGGCTCCGGCACGCTGGTGATCGAGGCCGGTCTGATGGCCGCCGACATCGCCCCGGGTCTGAAGCGCAAGCGCTGGGGCTTCGAATCCTGGCTCGACCACAAGCCGGCCGTCTGGAAGCGCATCAAGCAGGAGGCCGAGGAGCGACGTACGGCCGGCCTGGCACGCGGGCTGCCACCGCTCGTCGGCAGCGATCTCGACCAACGCGCGCTGATGGCCGCCGACAGCAATGCCGCACGCGCGGGCATTGCCTCGTACACACAATGGTTACCCGGCGATGCGCTGGACGCGCGACCGCCGGTCGCGCAGCCGGGGCTGGTCGTGACCAACCCCCCCTACGGCGAACGCATCGGCACCGATGCCGAGCTGATCAAGCTCTACTCGCTGCTGGGCACGACGCTGCAGCAGCACTTTGGTGGCTGGCGCTTTGGCTTCTTCACGGCGCGCGACGATGTCGCACAGCGTCTGGGTCTGCGCGCGGAGAAGATCAACACGCTCTACAACGGCGCGATCCTGTGCAAGCTGCTGCGCTTCGAGATTCCGGGCCGTACTGCCCCGGCGCTCGCCACCCCCGCTACCGCCGAGCCGGAAGCGACGCGACCCGACAGCCCCTGGGCGGCGGCGCGAACCCAGGTCGAGGCAACCGCTCCGCCCTCGACGCCGATGGCCGTGCTCGGCGGCGAGGAGTTCGGCAACCGCCTGCGCAAGAATCTGAAGCATCTGGGCAAGTGGGCACGGCGCAAGGGGGTGCAGCACTATCGCGTCTACGACGCCGATCTGCCGGAGTACGCGGTTGCCGTCGATCTCTACCAGACCGACGATGGCCTGCATGCGCATGTGCAGGAGTACGCCGCCCCCAAGAGCATCGAGCCAGCGCGTGCTGAAAAGCGGCTGCGCGAGGCCCTCTCGCAGCTGCAGGCGGTTCTGGAGATTCCGCATACGCACCTGCACTACAAGCTGCGCAAGTCGCAGAAGGGGACGGCCCAGTACGGCAAGCAGAACGAGACCGAGCGCTTTCACGCCATCGAGGAGCACGGCTGCCAGCTGCAGGTGAACTTCGACGACTATCTGGACACCGGCCTGTTTCTCGACCACCGTCCGATCCGCCACCGTATCCAGCAGGAGGCGCGCGGCAAGCGCTTTCTCAACCTGTTCTGCTACACCGGTGCAGCGTCGGTGCACGCTGTCGTCGGTGGCGCACGCCGCTCGCTGTCCCTGGACCTGTCGAACACCTATCTCGACTGGGCCAAGCGCAATCTGTCGATGAACGGTGTGCGTGCCTGGGACTATGAGCGCATGCCCGGCATCGGCGAGTCCCTGAGCCCGCACGCGTTGGTGCGTGCCGATTGCATCCTGTGGCTCAAGGAGCAGGCCGCCCTGCCCTCCCCGATGCAGTACGACCTGATCTTCCTGGATCCCCCGACCTTCTCCAACTCGAAAAAGATGGAAGACACGCTGGACATCCAGCGCGACCATGTCGAGCTGATCCAGCACTGCCTGAAGCTGCTGGCCGAGGGCGGCACGCTGTACTTTTCGACCAACCGCCGCGGCTTCAAGCTCGATGCCGAGGCGCTGGGCGCCGCCGTGATCAAGGACATCACCGCGCAGACGCTGGACGAGGACTTCAAGCGCCCGCCGCCGGCGCACAAGTGCTGGATGATCACGCACCCGGTCTGAACGTCGCAGCGTCACCCAATCGCAACCAGAACTTCATCTGCCGCGCCTAGGCTGCGCGGCGATGACGCTCAGCCCAGTCGACCCGGACACCGCCGCCAACCTTCGCGATATCGCGCGCCTGCGGCTGGACGTGGCCGCGATCCCGGCGCAGACCACGGTCGCCGAGGCTGCCGATCTGTTTCTGCGGCCGAAACATGCGCGCATGCTGTGCCTGCCGGTCATCGAGCGCGGCCGCGCCATCGGTACGATCAGCCGGCACACCCTCAACGGCATTTTCCTGCGCCGCTTCGGCCGCGAGCTGGTCGGCGGCAAGCCGATCACCACGGTGATGAACACGCAGCCGCTGCGCGTGGCACTGGACACACCCCTGGAGGCCGCAGCCGCCTCAGTCACGGCGCAGCTCGGCTCGCCGATCACCGAAGACTTCGTGATCGAGGATGCCGGTCGTTATGCGGGCATGGGCGTCGTGCTTGACCTGCTGTCGGCACTGCAGCAGCGCGTGGCCAGCAATGCCCAGCAGCTCGGGCAGGCGTATGCCCAGCTGCAGGCTTCACAGTCGCAGCTGGTGCAGTCGGAGAAGATGGCGTCGCTCGGTCAGATGGTGGCCGGCGTGGCGCATGAGATCAACACGCCGCTGGGCTATGTCCGCAACAACGTCGAGGTGATCCAGAACATCTTCGGCCAGGCGACCACGGCGCTGCTCGCGCACGAGCGTCTGTTGCGCATGCTGACCGACGATGGCGCGGACGAAGCCGCGCTGTCGGCCCAGCTGGTGAGCTGTCAGCGCGCCAGCACCGAGCTCGGCGACTTGCAGGTGCTGGACGACGTGCGCTCGCTGCTGGGCGACACCTTGTTCGGCGTCGATACGATCCGCGATCTGGTCGTCAACCTGCGCAACTTCTCGCGTCTGGATCAGGCGCGCGTCACCGAGGTCTCGATAAACGACTGCCTTGATCAGACGCTGACCATCGCCCACAACGCGGTCAAGCACCACGTGCAGATTCTCAAGCGCTATGGCGAGCTGCCCCGCATCCCCTGCTCACCATCGCAGATCAATCAGGTGCTGCTGAACATGATCGTCAACGCCGCACAGGCTGTGGAGCACGATCGCGGGCGTCTGCTGCTGAAGACCGAGGCCGATGCCGACTGGGTTTCGATCCACATCCAGGACAACGGCAAGGGCATCGCGCCCGAGCATCTGAAGAAGATCTTCGACCCCTTTTTCACGACCAAGGCGGTCGGCCAGGGCACGGGACTGGGGCTGTCGATCTGCTATCAGATCGTGCAGGCCCACGGCGGCAGCATCCATGTGGTCTCGGAGGTCGGTCGCGGCACCAAGTTCGTGATCCGCCTGCCGGTACGAGGTGTTGCGGCATCGCAGTCCACCGACACGGCCTCCGACGAGGCCCTCGCGGCCTGATGCCATGAACGACGTCAAGCCCAGCCTGCTGCTGGTCGACGATGAGGAGCGCATCCTGCGCTCGCTCGCCATGCTGTTCCGCGGCCCCTACGACGTACTGGCCACCACCGATCCGGGTGAAGCCCTTCGCTGCGTGGCAACCCGACCGGTGCATGTGATCGTCTCCGACCAGCGCATGCCGGTCATGCGCGGCGCCGAGTTGCTGCGGCAGGTCCGGGAGAAGTCGCCGCTGACGATGCGCATCCTGCTGACCGGCTATTCGGAGCTTGATGCGATCGTGGCCTCGGTGAACGAAGGCGAGATCTTCCGCTTCGTCAACAAACCCTGGGACGCGCAGGAACTCCGCGAAACGGTGCGCCAGGCCGCCGAGATTTCGCTGGCCCTGCGGCGGGCCGGCCCGGCCGCGCCGCCGGTGCCGCTGCTGACCGAGACCGGCCGCTTCGTGCCGCCGGCGCCCGCGACCGTTGACGAGGCGATTCTGGTGATCGACGACGACATCGCGATCGTGCGCGCGGTGCAGGACATCGTCGGCAGCGCCCAGCCGGTGCTGTGGGCGCAGTCCCTGGAACAGGCGATGAGCCAGATCGAGCAGCACGGCATCGCGGTGATCGTCTCGGAACTGGCGGTGGGTCGCGAGAGCGTGACCACCCTGCTGAAACTGCTCAAGGCCGAGCATCCACAGATCGTCACGATCGTGCTGACGCCCTTCCAGGATGTCTCGGTCTTCATCGGCCTGATCAATCAGGGGCAGGTCTACCGGCTGCTGCCCAAGCCGCTGCGCCGCGGCGCCTTCAGCATGAGCATCGCCAGCGCGCTGCGGCATCACCGCCTGCTGCGCGCCGCCCCGGCCCTGCGAGCCGCCCATGCCGTGGAAACCCCGCGCGACCCCGAGGACGCCGGCATCGCCACCCGCGTCATGGGACTGCTGTCACGGCTGCGCGGACGCAGCAGCGCCGCCCGTCCGGCCTGAGACCTGCTGGCCGCTGCCGACGCCCCCGGGGTGCCACATCCGGATCGGTTGGTTATCATCCGGGCAATACACAAGGGGAATTGACCAATGCGCCTGACCTGGATTCGCTGCCTGTCGCTGCTCTGTTTGGGAACCGCTTTCTCTGCCCAGGGCCAGGATCTGCCCCTGTCCTGCCAGGTTCACGCCAACAACGCCTGGGTGGCAGTCGGCAGCAACAGTCAGGATGCCTGCCTGAGCGCCATCGAGACGCAGGTAGCGGACTACAACGCGCAGGGCTTCAAGTTCGGCCTCTGGGGCAGCACCCTGCTGTCGGCGGATCGGTACTACTACTACCAGTCGAATGACCAGGGCGCGACCTGGGTGCCGCTGCGGCTGAAGGCGGAAGCGACGACAACGGCCGCCGCGCCGGTCACGCGCAGCGCGCCGACGATCCAGCGCAGCACGTCGGATGTCATCAACTCCGTGGCCGCCGACGCCCAGGCTTCCGGCGCCCTGATGGAACCGGTGATGGAGCCGGTGACCGAGACCGTCGCCCCGGCCGCAGCGGCAACCAGCATGGCAGCCGCACCGGCCGCCGCCGTACGGGCCAGCAGCGGCGGCGACCGTCGCGTCTGCAGCCTGCAGCTGCAGGGTCAGTGGCGCAAGTTGGTGAATCTGACGCTGGACGCCTGCGCCCGCGAGCTGGATCGCTCGCCGGAACCGCTGGACGCCAACGGCTTCAAGTACGCCTACTGGAGCGGCACCTACCTCGCCGCCAACCAGACCGAAATCCTGATGTCGCCGGACTCGAAGAACTGGGGCACGCTGATCCAGCGGCAGCGTTGATCAACGATCAGCGTCACCGAGAAAGCCCCTCGCAAGAGGGGCTTTCTTGTTTTACCAGCGAAAGTTGGCGCGGCGCTGACTCGGCGCCCAGCCGGCCATCAGGACCTGTCAACGTCAGGGTCGTGGTTCGGCCAGCAGCTGGCTGATGGCCGCCTGCATGGCGCGGGCATTGCCGTCGCCCGCATGGGTTTCGCCGACGAAGTGCGCGCGGATGCGACCCTGTCGATCGATCAGATAGAACGCCGGCCAGAAGCGATTGTTCAGCGCCTTCCAGTACGAAAAATCGTTGTCGAGCATCACCGGGAAGCGCAGACCGTGCTCCCGTACCTTGGCTTCGACCGCGGCACGCTCGCGTTCAAAATCGAACTCCGGCGTGTGCACACTGACGATGCGAAAGCCCTGGCCGTCGAAGCGATCGGGCAAGGTCTTGAGCCAGGGAATCGAGCGGTAGCAGTTGTAGCAGGCGAAGGTCCAGAACTCGAGCAGCACCACCTCACCGCGCAACTGCGCCCAGGTCAGCGGCGGCGAATTGATCCAGTGCGCGGGCAGTGGGTGAGTGAATGCCGGCGCAGCGGCTGCGTCGGCGGCTAGCGTGATGCGCGGTGCGGCGCTCACGGCCTGCACCCCGAGCAGCAGCGCCAATCCGAGGCCGCCTGCGCGCCACGGGTTCATGGCTTCTTGCCGCCGATCGTCGCACCACCCGCCTCATCGCCCCACAGTTCCTTGAGGCGCGCATCGCGACCACAGCCCCAGCGGTAGTAGTTGTAGCGCACGGCGTTCTTCTTGTAGTAGTCCTGGTGATACGCCTCGGCCGCATAGAAAGGGCTGGCCTCGACGAGCTGGGTCTGGATCGTGCCCGGCAGCCGCTTGGATCGCGCCAATGCATCGCGGCTGGCCTCAGCCAACTTTTTCTGCTCCGGACCGACATAGAAGATCGCCGAGCGGTACTGATCGCCGTGATCGCAGAACTGACTGTCCTTCGCCAGCGGATCGATGTTGCGCCAGAACACTTCCAGCAAGCGCGCATAGCTGACCATCGCCGGGTCGTAGACGATCTGCACGGCCTCAGCATGGCCGGTGCCGCCGGCCGACACCTGCTCGTAGGTGGGATTGACGGTGCGGCCACCGACGTAGCCGGAGACCACCGATTTCACACCGGGCAGCTTTTCGAACGGCGACTCCATGCACCAGAAGCAGCCACCCGCAAAAATCGCCGTTTCGGTCTTGGCGGCCGCCTGCGCCGCGCCAGCCACCAGTATCGCCATCAGCACTGCGATCAGTCTCATGGCACTCAACTCCGCAGCGCCGGCAGCGGCTCGCCGCGCGGAACAAAGCGCAGCGCCACCCCGTTGTTGCAGTAGCGCAGACCAGTCGGCGCGGGGCCATCATCGAAGACATGGCCCTGGTGACCGCCGCAGCGCGCGCAGTGGTACTCGGTGCGTGGGAGGATCAGCTTGAAGTCGCGTCGGGTGGCGACGCGTCCTTCGATCGGTGCCCAGAAGCTGGGCCAGCCGGTCCCGCTGTCATATTTCTTGTCGGCGTCGAACAGCGGCAGGTAGCAGGCGGCGCACAGGAACTGGCCCGGGCGCTTCTCATCGTTCAGTGCACTGCTGAACGGCCGCTCGGTGTCTTCCTCGAACAGCACGGCGTACTGCGCCTCGCTGAGCACGCCCCGCCATTCGGCGTGCTTCTTGCGCAGCGGCGTGAAGGATGGCTTCGCCGCCACTCCGGAGGGTTCTGCGGTGAGCCCGCGCAGCGGCGCCAGCAGGGTGAACAGCGTCGCGAACTGGAGCAAGGTGCGTCGTTTCATCGGGGGATTCTCAGGTGACGGTGACGGGGGGAGGACGACCAGGGGGGCGTCGGCAGCACCCGGCTGCCGATCAGTACGCCGGACCGGCGCAATGACGCGAGCAGCTGCGCTCCATGCTCGGTCCACACCGCAGCCGGCAGGCCGACGGCCTCCGCGGCTGTCGCGATCGCAGCGGCACCCGTGAGCTCCGGGTCGGCTTCGATCCGTTCGAGCAGCTGCGCGGTGAAAGCGTCGGGTTCTTGCACGTGCACTTTCTCATTACGGTCGCGGAACAGCAGCAGATGCTGCGCCTGCGGCAACGGCCCCTGCTGCGCCTCGCCGGCCACCATCTGGCGCACCGGGTAGTCGTAGGACACCAGCCAGGCCAAGTGCGACAGCACCGGCGCACCCTGCAGCAGATCGCCTTCCGGATCGACCGGCGGCGCCTGAGGCACTGCGGCCGGCGCGGCGCGCAGCGCCAGATGCAACCATTCGTAATGCGCCAGGTCACAAAGCCAGCCCGGATAGCCGGACGTCGCACCGCGATGCGCTCCGTCCAGATAATCGAGCACCTCCTCGGCCACCTTGTGCAGTTCCGGCTCGCAGCAGTAGTACAGGGAGCAGAAGTCACGAACCAGCGCCCACCACCGATCCGCACCCAGTCGCCGGCGCGTGGCGGGCAGGGCCTGCGCGATCAACTGCTCGGTCTCCTCCAGCGACAGTTCGACGAAGTGGGGTTGGGTCATTGGCGCATCCTGCGCGCAGGCCTCACACTGCGTCTGCCACCCCGCGTACCGGACTTATGACAGATCGTTCACGCGAAGACGTCCTCGAAGCCGTCCTCAATGTGCATCAGCTGCATGTTTCCATCGTTGCCCTGCCCGAGCTGTGCGGGCGCTGGTTCGAGCAGGAACCGCAGACCGAGAAGGGCCTGTTTCACCTGATCGATCGGGGCAGCTGCTGTGTCCGCAGCCCGGCGCTGGCCGCGCCCGTGGAGTTGCAGCAGGGCGATCTGATCGTGTTTCCGCGCGGCAGTGCGCACACGCTGTGCGACAGCCTGAACACGGTCGAGCATCAGGACGGCGAGCGTGATGGCCCCGGTTTCAGCGCGCTGATCTGCGGCGAGTTCGAGTTTGCCTCCGGCACCCGCAACCCGATCATCGACGCGTTGCCGCAGGCCTTTGTGGTGCGTGCGCAGGAAGGCGGTGACACTTTCCGCGATCTGGCGCGGGTGCTGTCGCACTCCGCGCGCAGCGGCCTGCTCGGCCAGCGCGTGATCATGGACAAGCTCGCCGACAGCCTGTTCGTCATGGCGGTCTGTGCCTACGCCCAGCGCGCCGAGGACCAGCAGGGCCTGCTCGCAGCGCTGGCCGATGCGCGCCTGGCCAAGGCACTGGCGGCGATGCACACCGAGCCGGGCCATGACTGGACAGTGGATGCGCTGGCCAAGGTCGCCGGCATGTCGCGCACCGCCTTCGCCGTGGAGTTCTCGCGCTTCCTCGGCGCCACACCCTTCCAGTATCTGACCGAGTGGCGCATCGCCGAGGCGCGACGCCTGCTGCGGGATCGTCGCCTGTCGGTGGCCGCCGTGGCCGAACGCCTGGGCTACCAGAGCGAGGCGGCCTTCCGCCGCACCTTCAAGCGCATCGAAGGCGTGGGCCCTGGCGAGGTGCGGCGCAAGGCTGTCTGACGCGACCGCGGCAGTGCTAGCCGTCGTGGGCGCAGGCTGCGAAGGCGGCCGCCGGGCTTGCCGCTGCTTCGATCGTCGCGCGGTCACAGTAGGCGATCCGCGGCAGGTACTCGCCCATGATCTCGCGCGCCGGTGTGCCGTAAGGCACGTTCTGCACCGCCTCGTCGAAATGCGGTGACGGCAGCATGTGGCGATAGATGATCACC
>JBEIOK010000179.1:0-5315 GCA_040377605.1 Nevskiaceae bacterium
GGCCTTCTGGCGCTGGCGCGCCTCCACCAGCTTGGTACGCAGCTTGCCGATATCGGCATCCAGCTTGCTGAGCGCTTCGTCCACCTGGTGGAGTTCACGGCGCGCCTCGGAGGCACGCGCCTGGGCTCTTGCCTTGGCGGCGAGCGCGCCGCGCGCCAGGTCTTCGCGATCCTTGCTGAGCGCCAGTTCCGCTTTCCCCTCCCAGTCGAGCGCCTCGGCGCCCTGCGTTTCCGCCAGACGTTGCAGCTCCTTCTTGCGCGCCAGCCACTGCACGGCCGTCGAGCGCACTTCGACCAGCGTGTCCTCCATCTCCTGGATGATCAAGCGCGCCATCTTTCCCGGGTCTTCCGCCTTGTTGAGCAAGGCGTTGAGATTGGCGTCGATGACGTCGCGGGTTCTGGAAAAAATGCCCATTCGGGGTTCCTCGTTCGCGTCGTCGCCCGGGCAGGGCGGCGACTGGGCGACGATGTCAGTGGCTGGAGGCGACGTCCTTCGGTTCGTCGACCTGCGCCTGATTCTGCTCATTCGGCAGCAGTGGCTTCAGGGTTTCGAGCAGATTGTCCTTCAGCTCCTCGCGGATGCGCACCAGCGCGACGTTGCCCTGTGCGGCGATCACGCGCCCGACGCCAGTCGCGATGCGGGCGCCGCTGGAATCGGCGGCGGCCGCCGGCAAGCTGGACGCCAGCAGCAGCGCGCCAGAAAGGATGCTGAAGGTCAGGTGGTGGAGCTTGCGATTCATGTCGAGGCCTCCCTGGGCCGCTGTGTCGATGGACTGGATATCGCCAAGCGCGTGCCAACTCTGGAAATTCTCTCAAATCATTGAAAATAAAGGACCTGACATCGACTGCCGTTCGATGTCGATCGTTTCGGTCGGGAAGGTTATTCACTTTATGGCAAAAATAGCCAACTAGTGGCAGGATTACTCAATGGAACTCCGCACGACTCCCGATCCTATCCTCGGTCAGGCCGATAACTTCCTGGTTGTGCTGGAAAAAGTGTCGCGCGTTGCGCCGCTGGGCAAGCCCGTCCTGATCATCGGCGAGCGCGGCTCCGGCAAGGAGCTGATTGCCGCGCGGGTGCACTACCTGTCGGAGCGCTGGGCGCGCCCCTACGTGAAGTTCAACTGCGCAGCACTGAACGAAGAGCTGCTGGAATCCGAGCTGTTCGGGCACGTTGCCGGCGCCTACACCGGCGCGGCCAAGGCGCGCATCGGTCGCTTTGAGCTGGCTGACGGGGGCACGATTTTTCTCGACGAGTTGGCCTCGATGTCGCAGCGTCTGCAGGAGAAGCTGCTGCGCGTCATCGAGTACGGCGAGTTCGAGCGTGTCGGAGAAAGCCGCACGCAGAAGGTGGATGTACGTCTGATTGGCGCGGCCAACGTCGACCTTCCCGCACTGGCGCGGGCGGGCAGGTTCCGGGAGGACCTTCTGGATCGACTGTCGTTCGACGTGATCACCTTGCCGCCATTGCGGGAACGGCGTGACGACATCCTGTTGCTGGCTCAGAAGTTCGCCGAAAACATGGCGACCGAGCTGGGGCGCGAACTGTTTGCCGGCTTCGCGCCATCTGCGGAGCGCCAACTGCTGGCCTACGAGTGGCCGGGCAACGTGCGAGAGTTGCGCAACGTGGTGGAGCGTGCGGTTTACCGTCTCGATCACGCCCGTCAGGCCGTCGAGTCGGTCGAATTTGATCCGTTCGCCTCGCCGTATCGCCCGCGCGCGGTATCGATGCCTGTCGAGATGCGCCCAGCGCCGCCACCGGCGGCCGCGCCGGCGCTAACGGAGGCCGTGCCTGAGCTGCCGGTGGATTTTGTCGAACGGGTCGCTGAGCTTGAAACGCGCATGCTCAGGCGTGCGCTGGAGGAGTCGCGCTATAACCAGAAACGGGCTGCGGAGCTGCTGAAGCTGACCTATCACCAGTTTCGCGGACAGCTACGCAAGTATCGTCTGTTGGATGGCGGCGATGACACCTAGCGCCGCAGCGCCTCAATCGGAATCAACGGTGGGGTCGGCACGATCCGAGGCCTGCGCCCGAAGCTTGGCCGCATGGCGGCCGGGTGAGCCGGTGCCGCGGCACAGCAGGTTGTAGAACGCAGGCACGATGAACAGTGTCAGCAGCGTTGAGAAGGCGACGCCGAAGAAGATCACCACGCCGAGGATGCGGCGCGCCTCGTAGCCCGCACCCGACGACAGCATCAGCGGGACTGCGCCGGCGATGGTGGCAATCGATGTCATCAGGATCGGCCGCAATCGAATCGTGGCCGCTTCGCGCAGCGCGACGGAGAACGCGGCGCCCTGGTCGCGTCGCTGATTGGCGAACTCGACGATCAGGATGCCGTTCTTCGCGGCCAGCCCCACCAGCATCACCACCCCGATCTGCGAGTAGACATTGAGCGTCATGCCCAAGGCCCAGAGCGCGGCCAGTGCACCAAACACGGCCAACGGCACTGTGGTCAGGATCACCAAAGGGTGGATGAAGCTCTCGAACTGCGCCGCAAGCACCAGATAGACAACGACCAGGGCCATCACGAAGGTCAGGTACAGTGCAGCGCTCGACTCCTTGAACTCGCGCGACTCGCCGCGATAGCTGATTCGCGCTTTGCCCTGGGTTTCTTCCCGGATGATCTGCTCCAGAGAATCGAGACCTTCGCCGAGCGTATATCCGGGGGCCAGGCTCGCGGACAGTGTGATCGCGCGCAGTCGGTCAACCCGGTTGTAAGCGGCTGCGCTGGCATTTTCGCGCGTGCTGACCAGATTCGAAAGCGGTATCAATGCGCCACCAAGGCTGCGCACATACACCTGCGACAAGGCACTGGGGTCCTGGCGGTCCTCGGCTGGCGCCTGCAGGATCACCTCGTACTCCTCTCCGCGATCTTGGAAGCGGGTAACGCGACGCTCGCCGAAAAACGCCTCGACGGACTGTGCGATGCTGATGATCGGCACCCCTAGATCCGCAGCACGATCGAGATTGATGTCCAGTTCGATTTGCGGCTTGGTCTCCTTATAGTCGGAGTCCAGGCGTAGCAGCTTTGGATTTTCCCTCTGCGCGCGATCCATGATGCGATCACGCCAGCCAGCCAACTCGTCGTAGTTGGCGCCGCCGATGGCAATCTGCAGAGGCTGGCCGCCGCGACTGCCGAATCCCGATCGTTGTGTCACCACAATGCGGGCGCCGGTGACGCCTTCCAGGGCCCTCGCCACTTCCTCCCCGAGCGACTGCGAACTGCGGGGCCGATCTTTCCAGGGAGCGAGTGTTGCGGCGACCGTACCGCTGTTGACTTGATCGCCCCCGCCGAACCCCGGCAACCGGAACAGCACACGTTCGATCTCGCCCTGACCGAGGCGGTCCAGCAGCGGCTGCTCGGCCTGACGCATCACCGATTCGGTATACGAAAAGCTCGCGCCCTCCGGAGCCGTGACATTGACCAGGAACTGGCCGCGGTCCTCAATCGGGGTGAACTCCTTCGGGGTGGCAAGGAACAGCAGCGCGGTAGCCAGCGCAACCAGCGCGATGATGGCGACCGCGAGCAGTCGCTGGGTGGTGAGCACACCCAGCCAGCGCTCGTATCGCGTGGTCAGTGCCCGCACGACGCGATCAACCGCGCTCGTCAGCGGATTGCGGGACTCGTGCGCGCGCAGCATCCAGACGGACAGTACCGGAGACAGCGTCAGCGCAATCAGGCCCGAGCAGCCCACCGAAGCCGCCAATGCCAGCGCGAACTCCCTGAACAGTCGCCCGATATTGCCTTCCAGCAGCGCCAACGGTGCAAAGACGGCCATCAGTACTGCCGTGGTCGCGACGATGGCCATTCCAACCTCGCGAGCGCCTCGGAACGCTGCGAGCAGCGGAGGTTCTCCCAGTTCCAGCCGGCGGTGAATGTTCTCGACCATGATGATGGCGTCGTCGACCACCAACCCAATCGCCAGGACCAGCGCCAGCAGCGTCAGGATGTTGATCGAGAATCCGAACGCTTGCAGGAAGATGAACGAAGCGATCAGCGAGATCGGTACCGTGACCGCGGGGATCAGCGTGGCACGAGCGCTGCCCAGAAAAAGATAGATCACCAGCAGTACGAACAGCGCCGCGTAGAGCAGCGTCAGTTCGACTTCATGCAGCGCGGTTTCGATGAAGGCGGAGGAGTCATAATTCAACTCCAGCGACATGCCCTCCGGCAGCTCCGGCACAAGCGTCGCCGCCATTGCCTTGGCGCCCTGCGCGACGGCGAGCGTGTTGGCATTCGAGGTCTTGATGATGCCGATGCCGAGTGTCTCGCGGCCATTGGCCCGGAATGCCACGCGCGGATTCTCGGCGCCCAGTTCGACCCTCGCGACATCGCGGATGCGGATGGGGAAGCCATCCGCGCCACGCATGACCACCATGTTGGCGAAGTCATCCGGAGACTGGAACGGCCGTGCGGTCCGCAGCGTGAATTCGCGGTCCGTCGACTCGATGCGTCCCGCAGGACGCTCCACGTTCTGCTGGCTCAGGGCCTGCTCGACGTCCTGGGCAGTCATCCCGCGGGCGGCAAGGCGCGCGCGATCCAGCCAGATACGCATCGAGTAGCGCTTGTCGCCGCCCAGTCGTACCTGGGAGACGCCATCAATCGTGGCGAAACGGTCGACCAGATAGCGCTCGGCGTAGTCGGTGAGTTCCAGGCCGGGCAGACGGTCGCTGGACAGCACGAAGAACATGATGGGCGAGGCATCCGCATCTGCCTTCGTCACTTCCGGCGGATCGGCCTGATCCGGCAGATTGTCGAGCACCCGCGAGACGCGGTCGCGCACGTCGTTGGCCGCGTCGTCGATATTGCGTGACAGCAGGAACTCAATGGAGATATTGGAGCGGCCGTCGCGGGAGGCCGAAGTGATGGTCTTGATGCCCTCGATGCCGGCAACCTGATCCTCGATGATCTGTGTGATCTGTGTTTCGACCACCGCAGCCGAAGCGCCGACGTAGTTGGTGCTGACGGAAACGATCGGTGGATCGATATCCGGATACTCGCGAACTGAGATGGTCAGCAGTGCGAACAGGCCGAAAACCACCAGCAGGAGGTTGATGACGGTGGCCAGGACCGGCCGCTTCACGGAAATGTCAGAGAGCCACATGGGAGTTCTCTAGGCAATCGTTGCGGGATGCAAAAGCCGCCCCAGGGCGGGGCGGCTTTTGCCTGCAAATGGTGGAGGTGGCGGGAATTGAACCCGCGTCCGCAGATTCGTAGCCCTCGGCTCTACATGCTTAGCCGGTCTTTGGTTTTCGACAGGTGGTTCCCGGATCGGCACGGAACGCCACCGCTTATCCCCTTAGGGTTTTAGCAA
>JBEIOK010000037.1:0-18872 GCA_040377605.1 Nevskiaceae bacterium
CAGAAGCTGTCTCGCGCCAAGAAGCTGTCGGAGACCGTGATCCTGGGCGGCAACGCGGCCAGCGCCCATCCGGGCGGCACGCTGGTGCTCGATGCGACGCAGCAACTCGAAAAGCCGATGCTGGGGCGCTACCAGGTCGAGAAGGAACTCGGCAAGGGCGCCATGGGCATCGTCTACATGGGCAAGGACCCAAAGATCGGTCGTCAGGTTGCGATCAAGACCATGGCGCTGTCACAGGAGTTCGAGCCCGAGGAACTGGCGGGCGTCAAGGAACGGTTCTTCCGCGAGGCGGAGACCGCCGGGCGCCTCGCGCATCCGAACATCGTCTCGATCTTCGATGCCGGCGAGGAACACGACCTTGCGTATATCGCGATGGAGTTCATCAAAGGGCATGATCTGACGCGCCATATCAAGCCCAATACGCTGATGCCGACAGCGGAGGTCGTGCGTCTGATTGCGGATGCGGCCGACGCGCTGGACTACGCCCACGCCAACGGAATCGTGCATCGCGACATCAAACCGGCGAACATGATGCTGGTGGAGACCTCGCGCACCCTCAAGCTGATGGATTTCGGCATCGCCCGTATCGCCGATTCCAGCAAGACCAAGACCGGCATGGTGCTGGGCACGCCGAGCTACATGTCACCGGAGCAACTCGCCGGCAAGAAGGTTGATGGCCGCTCAGACCTGTTCTCGTTGGGGGTCACGCTGTACCAGTTGCTGACCGGCGCCCTGCCGTTCCAGGCCGAGTCGATGGCGACCCTGATGTTCAAGATTGCCAACGAGCCGCATGCGCCGGTTCAGGTGCTGCGGCCAGACCTGTCGGACGCACTGGGCACCCTGATGGATCGAGCCCTGCAGAAGGATCCGGAAGCGCGCTACCAGCGAGGCAGCGACCTGGCGCGCGACCTGCGCAACCTGATGGCCACGCTCTGAGTTCCATGGCGCTCAAGGACAAGATCGCAACCACGCTGCTGTCCGATACCGGACGCGTCCGCAGCAACAACGAGGACGCGGTCGGCGAGGATCAGGACATCGGCCTGATCGTGCTCGCCGATGGGATGGGCGGCTACAACGCAGGCGAGATCGCCAGCGGCATTGCGATCACGACGATTCTCGATGTGGCGAGACGACGCTGGCCAGGGCTCAAGCATGGCGATGTTGACGCCGAGAGCGGCTACAGCCTCGAGGCACTGATGCTGAAGGCGGCGATCGAGGAATCGCATCGCACGATCTATCAGGTCTCGCAGAGCCAGCCCCAGTGCGCAGGCATGGGCACGACGGTGGTCGCGGGGCTGTTCCATGACGATCGGCTGTCGATTGCCTACGTCGGCGACTCCCGCCTGTACCGCTTCCGCGGCGGGGCACTGGAGCAGATCACCCGGGACCATTCGCTGGTCGAGGAACTGGTGGCACGCGGCCACTACTCGCGCGAGGACGCCGGCAAGCTGGTCCGCAAGAACATCGTGACCCGAGCGCTCGGCGTGGAACCGGATGTGCTGGTCGATGTTCTCGAAGAGACTGTCGATCTGCGCGACATCATCCTGCTGTGCTCCGACGGCCTGACCGACATGGTCAGTGACGAGCAGATCGGCTTAACACTGGCCGAGCACGCTGATAACCTTGAGATGGCGGCCCAGAAACTGATCGGGCTCGCCAATGACGGGGGCGGCAAAGATAATGTTTCGGTTGTGCTGGCCCGCGTGGATACATCCTTTGCCCGCGGCCGGCGCTGGTACGAACGTCTGATGGAATGGTTCTAGAGGCTCGAAAAAACATGGGCAAGCTCATCGTCACCGACAGTAACGGCCAGACCAAGGAATATCCGCTCAGCAAGGAGCGCATTGCGATCGGCCGGCATCCGGACAACGACGTCAGCCTCAATGACAAGGCCGTCTCCGGCCACCACGCCGTCGTCATCACGATCCTGCAGGACTCCTTCCTGGAAGATCTGGACTCGACCAACGGCACGCAGGTCAATGGCAAGCAGGTGGCCAAGCACCCGCTGTCGCACGGCGACGTGATTACGATCGGCCGCAACGTCCTCAAGTACGAAGGCGAGGGTGCTGGCGCGGATGATTTCGAGAAGACCATGATCCTGAAGCCGGGTCAGTACGGCGCGGCCTTTGACGCCCAAGTCAGCAAGGCGGTGCCGGCCGCCGCCCCGGCCGCACCTACCCCAGCCGCGGTTGTGGCCAGCCCGGCAACCGGGCGCCCCCTGCTGGGCAAGCTGCGGGTTTCGAGCGGCCCGAATGCCGGCAAGGAACTGGAACTGTCCAAGGCGCTGACGACGATCGGCAAGCCCGGCGTTCAGGTGGCCGCCGTGACGCGGCGCGCCGATGGCTACTACATCGTTCATGTCGGCGGTGACGGGGCCGGCCAGAAGCCACTGGTCAATGGCCTGCCGATCGACGCGCAGGCGCGCAAACTCAACCATAACGACACGGTCGAGCTGGTCGGCACGAAGATGACCTTCCTGATCGTCAGCTAGCACGGACACCGCCATGAAGACTGGCGCGCCATTGTTGCTGGTGTTGATGGTCAGCCTGCACGCGCACGCGGAGACAGAGCCGGCAGCACCATCCTCGACGGCTTCTGAAGCAACCGCGCCGCCGCCGGCCGCACACGCAAACTGCCTTCAGTACACCGGCAGTCGCATCCAGCGCAGCGGCAGCTCCGGGCAGGCTTGCATCAAAGCCCCAGGCACGGTAGTCACGCGTGAACAGATCGAACACAGCGGCGCCATGACGCTGAGCGATGCGCTGAGGCGCACCACAGCCATCATCCGCTAAGTGCAGCGCCCGCTATTGCGGGATATCGCGTGGCTCAAACGTGGCGGAAACGCACGCGCTGGGTGAGTCCGCAGAACAGCTCATACGACAGCGTGCCGGCGTGCTGCGCGACTTCTTCGGCGGGCAGGCCCTGCCCCCACAACAGCACCGCATCGCCCACCTGTGCGTCCGGTACCGTTCGCAGATCGACGGTGATCATGTCCATCGAGACGCGTCCGGCCAGAACAGCGCGCCGCCCGCGAATCAGCACGGGTGTGCCATCGCCGAACGCGCGGTGCATGCCGTCCGCATAGCCAACGGAGACCACCGCCACCGGCATCCGCTCCGGGCACCGATAGCGACGCCCGTACCCCAGGCTTTCACCGGCGTCATATTCGCGCACGGCGATGATGCGACTTTCCAGGCACATGGCCGGTTTCAGTCCCAGGTCCGCCGCGCGGCGATCCGGCAGCGGCGAGCAGCCATAGAGCGCCAGACCGGGCCGCACCCAGTCAACCCGCGCCTCGGGCCAGGCGATGAGCCCGGCCGAATTGGCGATCGAGCGCGGTCCGGCGACTGATTGCAGTGCGCTGGAGAAGCGCGCGAGTTGCTCGCGCGTGAAAGGATTATCCGGCTCATCGGCACAGGCCAGATGAGTGATCCAGCCTTCCAGGTTCCAGCCCGGATGTCGCTTCAGGACGGCAACCAGTCTCGGGACGTCCGATAGCGGGAAGCCAAGGCGGTGCATGCCGCTGTCGAGCTTGAACCACAGGGAGAGCTTTGCGCTGGACGGCAGTCGCTCCAGCAGCTCGATCTGCCAGTGATCATGCACGACGACCTGCAACTGCTCGTAGACCGCCAGCGCGGCTTCCTCGCCGGACATGACGCCCTCCAGCAGCGCAATCGGCGTCTGCACATGCGCCTGTCGCAGCTCCATCGCCTCTTCCAGGCAGGCCACGGCGAGTGCATCGACACCCGCCGCTTCCAGCGCGCGCGCAACCGGCACCGCCCCATGCCCATAAGCATCAGCCTTGACCGCCGCCATCACGCGCGAGCGTGGGGCCAGCCCGCGGACGATGCGCAGATTGTGCTGGACAGCGGCTAGGTCGATCGTCGCGGTGACGCGCGGAATCATTCGTACGCGTCGTTGTAGCTTTGCGCCAGATTGTCAAAGCGCGTGTACTCGCCGAGGAAAGCCGTCTTCACCATGCCGAGCGGGCCGTTGCGCTGCTTGGCGATGATGATCTCCGCCGTGCCGGCGTCCGGCGACTCCTTGTTGTAGACCTCGTCACGGTAGATGAATACCACGAGGTCTGCGTCCTGCTCGATACCTCCGGATTCGCGCAGATCCGCCATGCGCGGCCGTTTGTTGTCGCGTTGTTCGACCCCGCGATTGAGCTGCGACAGCGCAATCACCGGCACTTCGAGTTCCTTGGCCAGCGCCTTCAGTCCACGGGAAATCTCGGAAATCTCGTTGGTACGATTGTCCTTGGTGCCGGGCACCTGCATCAGCTGGATGTAGTCCACGACAATCAGGCCCAGACCATGGCGCTGCTTGATGCGCCTCGCCCGCGCACGCAGCTCCAGCGGTGACAGCGCACCGGTCTCGTCGATGAACAGTTGCGCATCGCGGATCAGGCTGCCTTGCGAGACCAGACGATCCCAGTCGCGATCCTCAAGATCGCCGGTGCGCAATTTGCCCATCGGAATGCGCGCGAACGAGGACACCATGCGTAACGCGAGCTGCTCGGCCGGCATTTCCATGCTGAAGACGGCCGCCGGTTTCTTTTCGTAGAGCGCGACATGCTCGGCGATATTGAGCGCGAAGCTGGTCTTCCCCATCGAAGGACGGCCCGCCAGAATCATCAGGTCGCCTGGGTGCAGACCGCTGGTCTTCGCGTCAAAGTCGGTGAAACCGGTCGCAAGCCCCGCCAGCCCGCCGGGATTGGCGCGCAGGAATTCGATCTTGCGCTCCAGCCCCGACATCAGCTCGGGCATCGAGTAATAGCTGGTAGTTGCGTGCTCGGCGCGCGTGCGCAACGCGAAGACCCGCTGCTCGGCCACATCTAGCAGTTCCGTGTAATCGCGGCCGTCCGGCCGGTACCCGAGATCGGCGATTTCACCGCCGACGCCGACCAGGCTGCGCAACACCGAGCGCTCGCGCACGATATCGGCATAGGCCGCGACGTTGGCGGCACTAGGGGTGTCATTGGCCAGCGTGCCGAGGTAGGCCAGCCCGCCCGCCGCCTCCAGCTTGTTCTGCGCCTTGAGATGCTCGGCAAGCGTAATGAAGTCGCAGGGCCGGTTGTTGCCGACCAGCTCCGAAATCGCACGGTAGATCAGCTGGTGATCGGCACGATAGAAATCCTCATGCGACAGCCGGCTGGCCAGATCCATCCAAGGCCGGTTGTCGATCATCAGGCCGCCCAGGACGGACTGTTCCGCCTCGATCGAGTGAGGCGGCAGCTTGGGCTGCTGCTGGAGCGTGAGCGGCGTGTTCATAGCGACCAGATTGTGGCCTTCCTGCCTGCGTGAAGAAAGGCCCGAAGGGTGATCCTAAACGAACCGGCCCGCACGAGGCGGGCCGGAGCGTCCTGCGGTGCGACAACCTTTACACGCGCGGCTTGTCTTCCTCGACGGCGAGCGTGAAGCTGGTCTCGACCTCGGTGTGCAGACGAACAGCAATGGTGTAAGTACCGATCTGACGGATCGAACCGGTGACCAGATCGATCTCGCTCTTCTTGACGTCCAGGCCCACACCCTCGGCCGCACGCACGATGTCGGCAGGCGTGACGGAGCCGTACAGCTTGCCCTCTTCGGCGGCCAGCACCTTGAGGGTGACGGTCTTGCCGGCCAGCTTCTCGGCGCGCATCTTCGCGGCACTGAGGCTGTCATTGGCCTTCTTCATCAGGTCGGCCTTGCGGGCCTCGAACACCTGGCGGTTGGCCTCGGTGGCCGGCAGCGCCTTGCCTTGCGGCAGCAGATAGTTGCGGCCGAAACCGGGCTTGACCTTGACGGTGTCGCCAAGGTCGCCGAGCTTCTTGATCTTCTCGAGCAGAATCACGTCCATGGGCTACTCCTTAGGCGTGACGATCGGTGTACGGCAGCAGCGCCAGGAAGCGCGCGCGCTTGATCGCCAGCGTCAGCTCGCGCTGGTAGCGCGACTTGGTGCCGGTGATGCGGGCCGGAACGATCTTGCCGTTCTCGGAGATATAACCCTTGAGGGTGTTGAGATCCTTGTAGTCGATCTCGGGCGCGCCTTCGGCGCTGAACTTGCAAGACTTCTTGCGACGGTAGAACTGTGCCATGGGACTCAGGCTCCTGCAGCAGCGTTGGTATCTTCAGCCGAGGCATCAGCGCCTTCGGCGCCCTCACCTTCAGCAACGTCACGGGCGCGGAACTCGCCCGGCTTCTTCTCTTCGTCCGGCACCTTGAACAGCGCTGACTGCGCCGTGACCGGGCCGCTGGTGCGAATGACCAGCTTGCGGATGACGGCATCGTTGAAGCGGAACGCGTTTTCCAGCTCGGCGAGCGTGGCGTCGGCGATCTCGACGTTCATCAGGACGTAATGGGCCTTGTGGGCCTTGGCGATCGGGTAAGCCAGCTGACGGCGGCCCCAATCCTCGAAGCGATGAACCGTGCCATTGCCGGCCTGGATCATGTTCTTGTAACGCTCGATCATGGCCGGAACCTGTTCACTCTGGTCCGGATGCACCATGACCACGATTTCGTAGTGACGCATCTATCGATAACTCCTTGTGGGCACGGGCTTTTCCCCGTGGCCCCGGCTCCGCGCATGCGGCCCTGGGGCAAGGTGAAACAACAAAAAACCCACCCGGAGGTCCGAGCGGGGCGCGAATCTTAGGTGAATCAGCGGCTTATTGCAATCAGCCGCGACTGCGCGCCGGCCGCGCCGCATGTCGCTGTCGCCAGGCCTCGTACAGACAGACCGCGGTGGCCACCGAGACGTTGAGGCTCTCGGTCTTGCCTTGCATCGGAATACGAACGAGGCGGTCGCAGGATTCGCGCGTCAGGCGGCGCATGCCCTCACCCTCGGCCCCCATGACCAACACGACCGGACCGGTCAGATCCGCCTGGTACAGGGTCTCGGTGGCCTCCCCGGCCAGACCGGTCAACCAGTACCCGAGTTGCTTGAGCCGCTCGAGGCTGCGCGCCAGGTTGGTCACCGCCACCACCGGGACGCGCTCGGCGCTGCCGGCAGCGGACTTGCGCGCCACCGCGGTCAGGCTGGCACTGCGGTCCTTGGGAATGATCACGGCGGATACCCCGACCGCCTCGGCCGTGCGCAGGCAGGCACCGAGGTTATGGGGGTCTTGCACGCCGTCCAGCGCCAGCAGCAGGCTGTCGGGGCTGGCGGGTCGATAGAGGGTGTCCTCGGCATCGAAGGCCTTTTCCGGGACATAGGCCAGGATGCCCTGGTGCCGCAGCTCGGGGGCTTTCAGGTCCAGCTCGGAGCGCGCTGCCACGCGGACGCGGACCCCCAGCGATTGCGCCAGCTCCAGCACGCGGCGCGAACGTTCATCCTTGCGGGTATCCGCCAACAGGATCTCGAAGGGTTTGTCGTGCGCATCCTCCAGGGCTGCAAAGACCGCATGGAATCCGCCAATCAGGGTTGATTTCGACACCGTACCTCCCGTTCAGTGGCGCGTATTGTGCCGCACAAACACATCGCCCCCGGCAGAGCGGGGGCGATGGTCGGTCCTGTGATGAAGACTTAGGAGCCGAGGTACGGCGGCGGCGCCCAGGCTTCCTGCTCGCGCCCTTCGATCACCGGCTTGATGATGATGTCGACGCGGCGATTGCGCGATTCCTTGACGTTGTCCCCCGTGCGGACCAGCAGTTCGCGCTCGCCACGCCCCTCTTCGCGCACCCGCGAGGCCAGCACGCCCTGACCGACCATGTAGCTGGCAACGGTGGACGCGCGGCGCTCGGACAGGCTCTGGTTGTAGCTGTCGCTGCCCGAACTGTCGGTATGCCCGACCACATGGATGACGGTCTTGTCGTAGCTCTTCAGGATGTTGGCGATCTTGGCGTAAGTATTCATCGCCTCCGGCTTCATCTGGGCACTGTTGAGGTCGAAGCTCACGTCGCTGGCGATACCGATCTTCAGCGCATCACCGGACAAACGCGTGATGTTGAGCTCCTTGCGCGCCGCCTCGGCCGCCAGGTCGCGCTGCAGCTCGGCGTGCTGCTTGTCCATATAGTTGCCCACCGCACCACCGGCCATCGCGCCCACCACGGCACCGACGATCGGAGCTCCGCGCGCATGGCTGACCTGGTTGCCGGCAACGGCCCCCAGCACGGCGCCGATGGCGGCACCGGTCTTGGCGCGCCGGTTGGGGTCATCCGTGGCGCAGGCGGAGAGACCGGCAACAACGCCGGCAACGATCAGCAGGCGTACTTTATTCATCGACGTTTCCTCTTGGATTTGTTGCGGGGCGATTCTCGAACCGGCTGCTGAATCGAGGATGAACGCCCCCCGCCCGCATTGCCGGAACCACGAATCAACTCTAAGTCTATCTTGCGCTCGTCCAGATTGACCCGGACCAGCTTCACGCGCAGCCGGTCACCCAGACCGTAGGCAGTGCCGCCACGGCTGCCCACCAGCTTGTGGCGCTTGTCGTCGAAGTCGTAGTAATCGTTTTTCAGCGTGGAGACATGCACCAGCCCGTCGACGTACAGGCCCTCGAGCTCCACGAACAGACCGAAGGGGGCAACTCCCGAAACGATGCCGTCGAACTCCTCGCCCACTCGGTGGCGCATGAACTCGCACTTGAGCCAGGTCACGACATCGCGCGTCGCCTCGTCGGCGCGACGCTCGGTCATCGAGCAGTGGGTGCCGAAGGCATCCATCTGCTCGCGGGTGTAGCGGAAATCGGCGGGCTTGCGCTTGAGCAGTGCGTGCTTGAGCGCACGGTGCAGCAGCAGGTCCGGATAGCGCCGAATCGGCGAGGTGAAATGCGCGTAGTGGGTCAGGGCCAACCCGAAGTGTCCGGTGTTGTCCGGGCTGTAGCGTGCCTGCATCATCGTGCGCAGCAGAATCGTCTGCACCAAGCTCAGGTCCGGCCGCGACTTGGCCGCCGCCAGCGCCTTGGCAAAATCGCCGGCCTTGGGCTTGGGACCGCCGCCGAGGCTCAGGCCACGCAGGGCCAGAAATTCGCGCAGGGCCTGGACCTTCATCGTATCGGGGTCCTGGTGCACGCGATACAGCGTCGGCACCTTGGCACGCTCGGCCAGCTTGGCCGACTCGACATTGGCCGCCACCATGCATTCTTCGATCAATCGGTGGGCGCGATTGCGCTTCACCGGCACGATGCGATCAATCTTGCGCTCACCCGAGAACACAATCTTGGTTTCGGTGGACTCGAAGTCAATGGCGCCGCGACGGGTTCGCGCTGCAAACAATGCCTCGAACACATCGTTGAGGGCCTGCAACTGCGGCACCAGCTCCGGCCTTCGTTGTGCAACCTCGCCTGAAGGGTCGTCGAGAATGGCGGCGACGTCTTCGTAGATCAGTCGCGCCTTGGAGTTCATCACGGCTTCGTAGAAGCGCGACTTGGCGATCTCGCCATCCGGCATCACGCGCATCTCGCAAACCATGCACAGACGATCGACGTTCGGATTGAGCGAGCACAGCCCATTGGAGAGCTTCTCCGGCAGCATCGGAATCACCCGCTGCGGAAAGTAGACCGAGTTGCCACGTTTGGCCGCTTCCTTATCCAGCGGCGCATCCGGCTGCACATAGGCCGAGACGTCGGCGATGGCGACCCACAACGTCCACCCGCCACGGCCCAGCATCGATTTCTTGATCGGCTTGCAGTAAACGGCATCGTCGAAATCGCGCGCATCCGCACCGTCGATCGTCACCAGTGGCAGGTCGCGCAGGTCCTCGCGCCCCCGGATCTGCTCGGGCTGTACCGTGTCGGGGATCCTGGCGGCTTCGCGCTCGACCGCCTCGGGCCAGTCGTTGGGCAGGCTGTGCGCGCGGATGGCGGCCTCGATCTCCATGCCCGGGGCCAGATGCTCACCGAGAATCTCGGTGACGGTGCCAATCGCCAGCGTGCGGTTGCCCGGCGGCGTGACGATTTCTGCGACCACCATCTGACCATGGCGCGCTCCACCGATACCCTCCGGCGGGATCAGCAGGTCCTGATGGACGCGCGGGTTGTCCGGAATCACGTAACTGATTCCGCCATCCACATGCAGCCGCCCCACGACACTGCGACTGACCCGTTCAATGACCTCGGCCACGGTCCCTTCCGGGCGGCCCTTGTAGTCCTTGCCGACCACGCGCACCAGCACCCGATCGCCATTCATCAGGGACCGCATCTGGCGCGGCGGCAGGAAGACATCGGCGCCACCGGCATCCGGGATCAGAAACCCGAAGCCGTCGCGATGCGCCTGCACCTGGCCCGCAATCAGATTCATCTCCGTGACCGGGCCGTAGGCGCCGCGGCGATTCAGCAGCAACTGGCCATCGCGCACCATCGCCTGCAGGCGCTTGCCCAGCGCCTCCTGCTGCGTCAGCTTGCCCAGCGCAAAGTGTCCGATCAGCTCATCGACCGTCATCGGCCCCTGCTGCTCGGTCAGGGTCTGCAGGATCAGGTTGCGGCTGGGAATCGGATCGGCGTAACGGGTTTGTTCGTCTGCAAATTCGTGATCCGCGCGCTGCCAGGGGGCCGGCTTGCCGCGGGATTTGGGGGATCGACTGGTATCTTTTGTTTTCATTGACAAAGGTAGTTAGCCTCGCCACAATGCGCGCCCTCAACGTCCTGCGCAAGCTTGTGACGGAGCCTCTCATGCCGAGATGGCGGAATTGGTAGACGCACCAGTTTCAGGTACTGGCGGGTAACACCGTGGAGGTTCGAGTCCTCTTCTCGGCACCAAACAAACGACCCGGCTCCGGCCGGGTTTTTTGTTGGCCGCGAGCGGCTCGAACGTGGGGAACACCCCCGGTTCGCAGGGGCGCGAGAGCCTGAGGCGGAAAACGTGGGGCGCCGACGCGGCAGCGCCTCAATCAAAGGGGTTGTGCAGCACCATCGTGTGGTCGCGGTCCGGCCCGGTGGAGATGATCGCCACCTTCGCCTCGGTGACCTCCTCGAGGCGCTTGAGATAGCGCTTGGCGGCGGCCGGCAGCTCGTCGTAGCTCTTGATGCCGTAGGTGTTCGACTTCCAGCCCGGCATCTCCTCGTAGATCGGCTCGACCTTGCCGAACGCCTCGGCACCAACCGGCGGCACTTCAACGGGCTTGCCGTCCACCTTGTAACCGGTGCAGATACGGATCACATCCAGCTCATCCAGCACGTCCAACTTGGTGACGCACAGACCCGTGACACTGTTGTTGAAGATCGAGCGGCGCGCCGCCACCGCGTCGAACCAGCCACAGCGGCGCGGGCGCTTGGTCACCGTGCCGTACTCGGCGCCCTTGTCGCGGATATGCTGGCCAATCTCGTTATCGAGTTCCGTCGGGAACGGCCCCGAGCCGACGCGCGTGGCATAGGCCTTGACGATCCCCAGCACATAATCAAGCTCGCGCGGCCCCACCCCGGTGCCGGTCGCCGCCCCGCCTGCCGTGGTGTTGGAAGAGGTCACGTAGGGATAGGTGCCGTGATCGACATCCAGCAGCGCGCCCTGCGCGCCTTCGAACAGCACGTTGTCACCGCGGCGCAGGTGCAGACGCAGCAGCTCGGTGACATCGGCAACCATCGGGCGTACCACTTCGGCGTAGCCCAGCAACGCATCCAGCGTCTGCTGGAAATCGACCGGGTCTTCCTTGAAGTAATGCTGCAGCACGAAGTTGTGATACCCGAGCAACTCACCCAGCTTGGCGGCCAATAGCTCGCGCGAGAACAGGTCGCCGACACGCACCGCGCGACGCGCCACCTTGTCCTCGTAGGCCGGTCCGATGCCTTTGCCGGTGGTGCCGATCTTGGCATCACCGCGCGCGCGCTCGCGCGCCTGATCCAGCTTGACGTGTACCGGCAAGACCAGTGGCGTGGCCTCCGAGATCCGCAGGCGGTCGCGCACCGAGGCGCCGGTGGCTTCAACCTTTTCGATTTCCTTGATCAGATCCGGCAGCGACAGCACCACGCCATTGCCGATCAGGCACACGACGCCCGGCCGCATGATGCCCGAGGGAATCAGGTTCAGCGCCGTCTTCACGCCGTTGATGACCAGCGTGTGGCCGGCATTGTGCCCGCCCTGAAAGCGTACGACCGCCTGGGCGCGATCGGTCAGCAGATCGACGACCTTGCCCTTGCCTTCGTCGCCCCATTGGGCGCCAATCACCACTACGCTCTTACCCATGTCTACGCTCCCGACGCCCGTTCAGGCGAAAGCCGCACGCGGATGCGCGCGGCCTGATTGATGAAGTGCGATCGTACGCTGCGATGCGCCGCTACGCGGCACCGAGGCGCAGCAACTCGTTGAGATCCGCCGAAAATCCGGTTGCCGGACGTGCCATGCCGAATTCCGCACCGACGCCATCGTAGCGGCCGCCACGGGCCAGCTCACGACCGTGGCCGGGGACGAAGGCGGCAAAGACCACACCCGTCTGGTAACGGTAGCCGCGCAACTCGGCCAGATCGATGTGGATCGGCAATTTCGGCTGCTCGGCCTGCAGCTCCGCGACGATGCGCTCCAGCGCATCCAGCGCCTGAGACACCGCGGCGCCCGCACCCTTGAGAACCTCGCGGGCACGCGCCAGCACTGACGGGTCGCCGTGCAGGTCCATGAGCTGCGAGATGGCCTGGGTCGTGCGCGGCTTCAGCGCCCGGGTCCGCGAGAAATCCTCAAGGTCTGGGTGCGACTTGCGCTGCAGGATGTCGAACAGGGCCGACTCGTCCTCAGCATCCAGACCCAGGCGCTCGACCAGGGCCCGGTAGATACCGACATGCCCCAGATCCAGATGGACGCGCTTGAGGCCGGACAACTTGAGGGTGCGCAGCATCAAGCGCAGCGTCTCCAGGTCCGCCTCGATACCGGCCTCGCCGAAGATCTCGCACCCGACCTGCCGCGGAGAACGCGAACCGCCCGGACTGTCCGCCTCGGCCCGCAACACCGTGCCGAGATAGCACAGGCGCACGATGGCCTGATGGGCGTAGCGACGCACGGCGATCCGCGCGGCCTGCGGGGTCATGTCCGCACGCAGCCCCAGCAGACGGCCGCTGACCGGGTCCGTCAGCTTCAAGGTCTGGCGTTCGAGATCCTGCGCGGTGCCGGTCAGCAACGCATCCAGATGCTCGATCAGCGGTGGCAGGATCAGTTCGTAGCCCTGCCGGCGATAGTGATCGAGCAGCTTGCGACGCAGGTCCTCCAGTTGCCACGAGGTTGGCGGCAATGACTCTTCGACGCCCTGCGGCAGCATCCATTTTTTGATCGACATAGACGACCCGATTCAGGCGACGTAAAGCAGCAGCAGGCCGGCCATCATGCTGGACAGTCCCAGCACGCGCAGACTGCGGTCACGCAGCTGCGCGACCGAGAACAGCATGCGCCGCCACTGTGACGGCGCCGCGAAGGGCATCAGGCCTTCGATCACCATGACCAATGCCAGCGCTCGCAGCAGCTGCGACCAATCCAGGCTCACGGAGTGCCGGCACCCTTGAAATGCTTGAACAGCGGGCCATCCGGCTGCAGCACCATGACATTGTTTTCGCCGACAAAGGCATCGCGGTAGACGCCGAGCGAACGGTAGAAGCTGTAGAACGCCAGATCCTGGCCATAGGCCTTGGAGTAGATGTCAGCAGCCTTGGCGTCGCCGGCACCCTTGAACTCTTCCGCTGCCTTGTAGGCGTTGGCCAGCGTGACCTGCGCCTCACGATCGGCCTCGGCGCGAATCTTCTCGGCCTCTTCGGCGCCCCTCGCACGAAGGTCGGCTGCCACGCGCGTGCGCTCGGCGCGCATGCGGTCGTAAACCGAGTCGCTGACTTCCTTCGGGAGATTGATCGACTTGATGCGGACGTCGACGATCTCGATCCCCAGATCCTTGACCTTGTCCACCGCCCCCTTGGTCAGCTCCTGGATGATCAGATCCCGTTCATCCGACACCACCTGCTTGATGGTGCGCGCGCCAAACTCGTCGCGCATGCCGCGATTGATGATGGACGACAATCGATCGAGCGCGACCAGCTCCTGACCACCGGTGGCGCGGTAGTAGGTTGCCGCATCGGCGATGCGCCACTTCACGAAGAAATCGACCTCGACATTCTTCTTCTCGCCGGTCAGGAAATTCTCGGTCTGGTTGTCCAGCGTCAGCGTGCGGCGATCGAACTTGCGCACGTCCTGGAAGAACGGTGTCTTCATGTGCAAGCCGGGGGGGAAATCCTTGCCGCGCAACTCACCCAACTGGAAGAGCACAGCCGTTTCTCGCTGATCGACCACGAAGAACGTATTGCTGATCAGCAGGATGGCGGCCAGCACGAGGCCCGCCCAGAAGATCGGTTGGTTTTTCATTTAGCGAGCCCTCTCGCGCGAGCGCGAATTTTCACCGCCGGCACCGATGCGCGGGGTGGTACCCAGACCCGGCGCGGTGACGTAATCCCCGCCGGTCTCAGGACGCGGTGTAACGTTCTTGAGTATCTGCTCCAGCGGCAGGTAGATCATCGGGCTGCTCTTGTCGACATCGATCATCACCTTGCTGGTGCCCTGCATGACCGTACTCATCGTGTCGAGATACAGGCGCTCCCGGGTCACCTGCGGCGCCTTGCGATACTCCTTGACCAGCTGGTCGAAGCGCGACGCATCACCCTGTGCCTTGGCAATGACCTGATCGCGGTAGGCATTGGCTTCCTCGATCTGCCGGGCCGCAGCACCGCGAGCGCGCGGCAGGCGGTCGTTGGCATAGGCCTGTGCCTCGTTCTTCAGGCGCTCCTGATCCTCGCGCGCCTTGATGGCGTCCGCGAAGGCTGCCTGTACCGGCTCCGGCGGCTGCGCCTGTTGCAGATTGACCTCGGTCACGATCAGCCCGGTCTTGTAGACATCCAGGCGATCCTGCAGCAGCAGCTTGGTGCGATCCGCGACTTCCTCGCGACCCTCAGTCAGGATGAAGTCCATGACACTCTGGCCGACCACCTCACGCACGGCCGACTTGGTTGCCTGACGCAGGGTCATATCGGGATCAGCCACGTTGAACACGTAGGCTTCGACGCGATCGAGACCGACGCGGTACTGGATCGACAACTCCACATCGACGATGTTCTCGTCCTTGGTGAGCATCGTCGCCTGATCGCGCACCGAGCGCACGCCGGTGACATTGACGAGTTCGGCCTTCTCGATCGGCCACGGCATGCGCCAGCGCAGGCCAGGCTCCTGCGTCTTGATGTACTGCCCGAAGCGCAGGACCACGGCGCGCTCCTGCTCATCGACGACATAGAAGCCGGAGAAAGCCCACAGCGCAGCCACCACGCCTAGCGCGATGCCGACAACGCCGGTCGGCATCCGCGCCCCGCCGCCCAGGCCACCACCACTGCCGCCGCGGCCGTTGCCCCCAAACCGGGATTTGAACCGCTTGAGCAATTCATCCAAATCAGGGGGGCCATCGCCGCGCTTCGGCCCCTGGTTCCAGGGGTCTTTGTTGGGACCAGGTTCGTTCCAAGCCATTGTTGCGATTTCCTATTCGGGCCAGATCGGGTCGCCATGCGACCGCAGACCATCGTGCATCGTTCCAGGCCGGTCACCGCAACCGGCGAGACAGGGGCATCATCGGGGATACGCGCGTCGATACGGGCAGACACGCGGCCGTCGGAAGGGTATGGGGGCGACTGGCGGCAGGCACAACCCCGTAACCTCGTGAATTTTAGGGAGACCGCTCCCATTCCTCAACGAGGGCCGGCGGCGGCGGCACGCCCGCCGCAATGCAAAGTCCCCGAAGTCGCTCATAGGGCATCGCCACCCGCAGGTGAAAATTGCCTTCGTCATCCAGTGCTTCGGTGCGAACGGCGTGTTGCTCGAAGAGCTGGGCCCGCAGCCGTCCGGCCGCCGCCGGGAGCACCAGATCGTGCTCGGCCAGTTGAGGGCGGATGCGCTCGGCCACCGCATCGCGCAACAACGTCATCCCGGCGCCGGTGCGCGCGGAGACGAAGACCCGGATCGGCAGCCCGTGCTCATCACGTTCGATTCGAGGCGCTTCATCCTCGCGAAGGTCAATTTTGTTGAAGACCTGCAGACGCGGCACCTCGGCCGCCTCGATTTCACCGAGAACCGCTTCGACCTGCTCGATACGGGTCGTCCGCTCCGGATCTGCGGCATCCACGACGTGCAGCAGCAGACTCGCCTCCCTCGCCTCTTCCAATGTCGCGCGAAATGCCGCGACCAGATCATGCGGCAGATCACGGATAAAGCCGACCGTGTCCGCCAGCAACACCGGCGCGCCGCCCGGCAGCTCAAAGCGCCGCACCGTCGTATCCAGCGTTGCAAACAGCTGATGGGAGGCGAAGGTCGCATCACCGGTCAGCGTGTTGAACAATGTCGACTTGCCGGCGTTGGTGTAGCCCACCAGTGAGAGCGTCGGAATGTTGTTGCGCTGGCGCGACTCGCGATTGCGCGCACGACGATTGCGCACATCCTCCAAATGTCGCTTGAGCGTGCCGATGCGGCCTCGGATCAGGCGCCGGTCGAGTTCGAGCTGGGTTTCACCGGGCCCGGTCAGACCAATGCCACCGCCGCCGCGCTGACGCTCCAGATGCGTCCAGCCGCGCACCAGGCGGGTAGCCATATGATGCAGCTGCGCCAGCTCGACCTGCAGCTTGCCCTCATGGGAGCGCGCGCGACGCGCGAAGATGTCGAGAATCAGGCCGGATCGTCCAATGACGCGCGCCTTGATCTCGCGCTCCAGATTGCGCTCCTGGCTCGGCGACAGCGCGTGATTGAAGATCGCCAGGTCAGCACCGGCCGCTGCGATGGCCGCGGCGATTTCCTCGACCTTGCCACGGCCTACGAAAAGACCGGAATCCGGCTGCCGTCGCGACCCGCCGATAACCGCCGCAATCTCGGCGCCAGCCGAGCGCGCGAGCTCGAGAAACTCCTCGCGATCGGACACAAAGTCCGCACCGGGGAATTCGAGATGAACCAGGACCGCCTTCTGCCCAGCGTCAGGACGTTCGAACATTCAGGTCCCAAAGCCAGCAGGCCAACCTCAGATCACGGCTCAAGCGGGTGTCGGCTCCGAACCGGGGACGCCGTCGGCACCATCGGAATCGGCTCCGCCCTCGAAAATGCGGACCGGACGCGCCGGAACCACCGTCGAGATCGCGTGCTTGTAAACCATCTGGCTGACGCTGTTGCGCAGCAGCACGACAAACGAGTCGAACGATTCGATCTGGCCCTGCAGCTTGATGCCATTGACCAGGTAGATCGATACCGGGATGCGCTCCTTGCGGAGGGCGTTCAGAAACGGTTCTTGTAATGTATGACCTTTCGACATCGTCGTGTCCCTGTTTTGACCCGTACTTGACAGACGGGAAGCTATAGTGCCGCTTGAGTCTAGCACGCGACTTTTCACCGCGTCAGTCGCAGGTGCCGCAGGGCCTGATCGATCAGGTCGGAGGCCGACGGATCGAGCCATTGCAAGTCCGTCTCGCTGCGCAACCAGGTCAGTTGCCGCTTGGCAAACTGGCGCGTGGCGGCAATACCACGCGCCACGGCTTCATCGAGCGAACACTCGCCCTGCAGGTGCATCCAGAGTTGCCGGTAGCCCACCGCGCGGATCGACGGCAGATCGGCGTGCAAATCGCCGCGTGCATGCAGGCGCTCCACCTCATTGAGGAACCCGTCGGCCATCATGGCGTGGAAGCGCTGCGCGATGCGTGCATGCAATTCGTGTCGGGCCGGAGGATTCAACGCCAGTTTCACCAGCGGGCCGAGCAACGTGGGCGCACGCCGCCGTGCGTGGAACTCGGCCAGCGGACGGCCGGTGAGCTCGATGATCTCCAGCGCGCGCTGAATCCGCTGACGGTCATTGGGGTGGAGGCGCGCCGCAGTCAGGGGATCCAGCTGCGCCAGTCGCTCATGCTGCTGCGGCCATCCCTCGATGTGCGCGCGCGATTCAATCCTGGCCCGCAAGGGCGCGTCCGCCGAAGGCAGGTCGCTGAGCCCCCCCTGCAGCGCCCGGAAGTACAGCATGGTGCCCCCCACCAGCAGTGGCACGCGGTCCCGCGCGCGAATGTCCGCGATCAGGCGCCGCGCATCGTCCACGAAGCGCGCGGCCGAATACGGCTCCGCCGGGTCGACGATATCGATGAGGTGGTGCGCGACGCGCGCACGCATCTCGGGGTCAGGCTTGGCGCTGCCGATATCCAGGCCGCGATAGACCAACGCCGAGTCCACGCTGATGATCTCCACCGGCAAACGCTCGGCCAAGGCCAGCGATAGCCCGGTCTTGCCGGAGGCGGTAGGCCCCATCAGCAGGATGACGGGCGATGAGTTCATGTCGTTCATGCGTCAGTGATGCCGTCCCTGGCGCGACAGCGTCTCATGGTCGAGCGGCTGCGCCCCCATGACCCGGCGCGCTGATGGAGCCCCGGCGCACCCTGCTGCCCCGTCAGGGCCTCAGCGCCCACGCAAAAACAAGCGGTCAAGTTCGGAGACGCCAATCTGGACCCAGGTCGGGCGACCGTGATTGCACTGTCCGGCCAGGTCGGTGCGCTCCATGTCACGCAGAAGCGCCTCCATCTCGGCGATGCTAAGACGCCGGTTCGCCTTGATCGCCGCTTTGCAGGCGACATCGGCCAGGATGCGCCCCTGTGCGTCCAGTGCCTCACCAAGGTGCGTCTCGGTCTCCAGCCGCTCCTCATCGACCACCAGACTGGTAAGCAGACGGGGCAAGTCCTCGCGCGCCAGCAGCGGGGGGACCGCACGGACCGCAACCGCCGCTGGCCCGACGCGATCCAGCTCGAAGCCGTAAGCACGCAGAGCCTCGGCGCGCACTTCGAGGACATCCGCCTGATCCTCCGGCAACTGCACGATCTCCGGCACGAGCAGTGCCTGCGCGGGAACGCCCCCCTCGGCGAGCTGGCGCTTGAGTCGCTCATAGAGCACGCGCTCATGGGCTGCATGCGCGTCGACGAGCACGAGGCCCCGCTC
>JBEIOK010000254.1:0-2454 GCA_040377605.1 Nevskiaceae bacterium
CACCGTCGATGAGCTGCGCCAGCAGGTGCTGTCGCGCACGGTCGGCGAACTCAGCGGTGCGGCCTATACGGCCTGGCAGGCGGGCATGCCGAACGACAGCGGCACGCCGGAGCCCCTGACGCAGCCGACGGACATCACGCGTTTTGCGGCGACACAGTTTTCGTGGCGCGGCGGTTCCAGCGCGGCGGATCAGCCGCGCGTGCGCGTGGAGCGCGAGACGGCGCCCGAAGTCTGGACGCCGTTTGCAGACCAGAGCGGCGAGGTGCCGGTGCGCGTCCAGTTCCCGCAGGGAGTGCCGGGCGTGCTGCGCACCTATGTCGGGCTGCAGGAATGGATCTGGACGGCGAGTTTCGAGGCGTACACCGCGTTCCCGGCGCGGCTCGGGGGCACGCCGCTGGGGCGTTACCGCTTCTGTGTCGAGGGCGTGGCCCGCCAGTCGTTCGGCGATGCGCCGTATGCCTTCTGCTCCGAACCCTTCACGGTGGCGCCGTGGGACGGCATCGCCATTGCGGCGCCCAGTGTCGACGCCGCCGAGATTCGATTCACGGCACCGGAGGTCGTCTATCCGCGCAGCTATGCGGACGGCTTCCCGTTCATCGCCGACAACAACAGCCCGCGTCTCTGCGACACCTGCACGTTCCGCCCTTGGGCGCAGCGCGGCCGGTTCGAGCGCGCCGAGGTGGAGGTCATCCGAGCAAATGGGGGGGGAGAAACCCTGGCCGCGTCTTGTGACGCCCAGGGCAGCTGCCGCGTCGTCACGACGTTGGCCGCAGGGGATCGTGCCACGGTCCGGGTCTATGACCAGGACGGCAACACAGGACGTGTCGTGGCGCGTTGAGGGGAGGCAGGCCTGCGAGGACGTCGGGGGGCGTCCTCGCAGGTTCTGTTTTTGATGGGGGGAACCATGAATATCATCAGGCTGCGGCACGCGATGCGCGTGACCGTGCTGGTCACCGCCGCATGGCTGTCGGCATGCGGCGACAGCGTCGCGCCCGAAACCGGGACCGGGACACCGTCCTCCGGCACGCTGAGGGCGGGCGTTGCCAAGGGCCTTCTGCAGGTTCCGGTCGGGGTGCCGCTGGGCGGCTACCTGCGCCCGCCCGTGGGCGGCGAATATCTGGAAAGTCTGGAACGCTTTGCCGAGGGGGACATTGCCCCGTTCTTCGGCGAGTTCCTGAACTTCCTGCCGGCGCTGGCCGATGACGGCACGCCCCTGCTGCTGATTCCCGAAGAGTTGCGCACGCTGCATTCGCCGTACGCCACGTTGTCGCCGCCGTCGCGGGGCTATCACGACTCGCTGATCGTCAAGGCCGTCGCGCTGGAGAACCAGGGGCGCTGGCTGGTGCTAGTGAAGACCGACCTGATCGCGATGCTCGATGAACTGGTGCAGGGTGTTGCCGACGAGGTGCAGCGTCGCAGCGGCGTGGATCTTCACGACAGTCTGGTGATGACCGCGACGCACACGCATGACGGTCCGGGCGCGGTCGCGAATCACTCCACGCGTTACTTCTGGCTGGCAACCGATCTGTATCAGCCGGCGGTGTTTCGCCGACTGGTCAGCGATATCGCCGATGTTGTCGAGCAGGCAATTCGCCCGGAGGCGTTGGTGCCGGCGCGCTTCGGCTACGCCTTCGGGCGGGAGTCCTACGAGGACCCGCTGGAAGGCGAAAAGCACCTGAACTCCTTCCGCCGCGCGCGGCTGCCGAGTTACGACCTCGCCGCGAACGACGCGTTGCGCGAGCGCATCGGCGTGATGCGGATTGACCATGCCGACGGCCGGCCCCTGGCCGTGGTGATGAACTATGCCGCGCACGGCATCGCCTTCGATGTCGAGAACCAGTACTTCTCCGGTGACGTGCTGGCGGCCGCGGAGCGATCGGTCGAGCAGAGCTTCGAGACGCCGGTGCTGGCCTTGCTGGTGCAGTCCGCCGCCGGCGATGTCAGTCCGCGCGCCGACAGCGATCCGACGCTGCAGCGCATCGAGCGCTTCGGCGCATTGCTGGCGCCGCAGGTGCGTCGCATCTACGACGGCATCCGCCGCTTCGACGCGGCACCGACGCTGGGCATGGTGTCGCAGCGGGTGCTGCTGAACCGGCAGACGCTGGGGTACGAGGGCGCGGAGTATCCGTACCCCTGGGGCGGCGCGCAGTGCAACGCGATTCCCCTCGCCGTCTGCCTGCCGGCCCCGCCGCCTGATCCGCTCGACCTGCTCGACAACGGCGTCGGCGAGAACGGCGCCTTCGTGCCGCAGGACACGCGGGTGTCGGTGGCGCGCATCGGTCGCGCGCGATTGCTGATCCAGCCCGGTGAGCCGCTGACCGAATACGGCGTGCGCCTGCTGGCTGGCGCCGCTGCGGCAGGACACGCGCCCGAGGACACCTTCATCTTCGGGTACGCGCAGGATCATGTCGGCTACATCCTGGCGCCCGAGCAGGACGATTGGGCGATGGGCGG
>JBEIOK010000085.1:0-10970 GCA_040377605.1 Nevskiaceae bacterium
AACCGCAAACGCGGCTGCCGCAACAGCGGCGCGTCAGTAGGGCCCGAGCCCCGGCACGCAGCTGATCGAGCCCAGCGAGTTGGACCCATGCGTCATTGCCCCGGAGCCATCGTCGACCGCCGGCGGCAGGTAGGCGGGCAGGTAGAGATAGCAGGTGACGCCGGTGCGCAGATCGCGCACCCGCTGAATCACGGTCCCGCCTGCCGGGCCGGGAAACGTGGCCTCGACCACCAGCTGCTCGATGAACGCGGGTGGCGCCACTGGCGGTGCCGCGGTCTGCGCCAGGGCCAGCGCCGGTATCAGGACGATCGCCCACAACCATCGCAGCATGAGGGTCACTCCGGAACACGAAAGAAGATCGCCATCCTACGGAATCCGGCGACCGCACGGCGATCCGGGTCACCATCCTCCCACCTCTAATGCAACCAAGGCGTTCCGGTGCAGGCCCCCCGTGCGCTAAACGCCCGGGTGTGAGTACCATCGCTTCATGAAGATTCCGAGCATCGATCGGCGGGCATGGACTCGGGGCGGCGCTTACTTGCTGCTCGCCTTGGCCGTCCACGTTCCTGTGATCGGCGGCCTCTGGATCGTGCTGAGTCATGTAACCCTGCCCAAACCGCGAGAGGTCGTCGTGGTCGAGTTGATCCCCCGCGCGCCGGCAGCGACTCCAGACGATCGGGCCGCCCAAACTGCCCCCTCACTGCCGACGACGGCGGGGACGTCCCGGCAAGAGGACCCCTCGCGCTAGCACCGATTTACTGCATCCTCGCTCAAGAGCGGTCGTGCATTCCCCAAGGCGCAAGGCCGAGGGGCTGACAAGTGTGGCTCTCCATTAGATGTTTGCGCCACCACAGCGAGACGCCGATAACGTTACGGTCTCACGGCATTGAGTGTGTAGGCCCACCGCCATCCGAATTTCTGGAAAGGCACGAAACCGTGCGCATCGAGGCTTTCAGCAACCTGCTGGGCGTGCTCGAAATCGGGATCCGGATGGTGCTCCGTGATGGAAAGCACGCCATTGGGCTTCAGCACGCGGGCGGCTTCAACCAGGAAAGCGTGGCGCTCCTCGATCTCTCCAAACACTGTCACCATGAACAGCGCATCGAACGATCCCCGATCGAAGGGAAGCGCCTTGCCGTCAGCCCGTTCGGTCGAAAAATTGTCGATTCCAGCCGCCCGCAGCTTTGCGGCACTTTTCTCCAGCATTTCCTGCTGGACATCTAGAAGCGTCAGTTTCCCATTCGGGATTTTTCGAGCAACCTCTAGGCTGTAGTAACCAGACCCCGGGCCAACCTCCAGAACCTGCGCCCCTGGCCCGACCGGCAAACGGCTCGCCAGAGTGCGAGCCGACATGATCAGGCCGCGACCTGGAAGATCAAGGATCCACATCATCTGGTGCGGGAAAACGCCCCGTCCGAATGCGCGGGACCACACGCCCAGCTGGTCATTTAGTTTCATGGTTTCCTATCAATCACACGTTTATCCGGCAGGGCCGCACACCGTCTGTTGTCTTCGCCCACGATATTCGACATCTCTACCGCCCTGAGATTTGTCCCATCGGCGCCTAAAGACAGCTCCCCTCACCGACTTGCACCACCGTCGACAGCTTGGTGTCGCGCACCCCCGTGGCCACGGTCAGCGTCTGTGTGGCCGCATCAAAGGTCCATCCGGGCGAGCTTTTGCCTGAAGGCAGCTCTTGGCCATCGAGGCGAACCCTCTGCGGAGCGGCGATGCCCTTGAATTCCACCGCCCAGCTGCGCTCAACCAGTGCACCCTCGAAGCGCTGCCCTTGAGCCGCACCGATGACGAGGCTGTGGCAGTCGGCATTCATGCCGGATTTCAGCGTGACAGGCGTCCACTGATACGCACCTTGTCGGTAGCCGAAGTTGCGGCCTTCGTCCTCGTAGAGCCGAAATGCCCCGTCGGCACCGGGCCATACCCGCAGGGTAAGGTCGTCCTGGGGGCCGTGGGCGCTGGTGAGCAGCTCCGGTTGCAGCGGCAGAATGGCACCCTTGCGCATAAATACGGCGTAGTGCTCCAGCGGCACGCTGCGGCTGAGTTCGGCTGGTCCGCTGAGGACTTCGCCGGTGAAGAAGTCCACCCATTCGCCCGGTGGAATCCACAGGCTGATGACCGCCGGGTCACCAGGAGCAGCAACCGAAGCCACCAGCATGTCGTCGCCGACGGTGTACTGGCTGCGGTACTGATAGGCCGCCTCGAACTCCGGCCACTGCAGATACATCGCGCGGGCCATCGGCAGGCCGCGGTCGTGGGCCTCGCGACTCAGCGTATACAGGGCAGGTACGAGACGACCGCGCAGCTTCAGGAAGCGGGTCGCGATGGCTTCTGCCGTACCGGGATATTCCCAAGGCAGACGGTCGCCGTGATGGGAATGCAGCCGCATGATCGGCTCGAAGGTGCCGAACTGGATCCAGCGCACGTACATGTCTTCCGGCAGGCGTTTGTTGAAGTTGAGCAGGTTGTTGCACTCGGCCCCCGGCAGCGGCTCGCCCAGAAAGCTGCCGATATCGTGTGACACATAGGGCAATCCGATGTTGCCCTCGCTGGCGGTCATTTCCGCCTGGAAGGCCATCAGCTCCCAGGTCGAGCAGGTGTCGCCGGTGAAGTGAATGCTGTAGCGATGTTCGGCAAAAGCCCCGAGCCCGTTGTTGTCGGTCCCGGCCTTTCCGCTCTGAAAGGAACTGCCGATTCGCGAGAAGGCAGGCCAGCGTGAGCCCATGGCTTCATGCTGTCTGGCGTAGGCTGCGTTGATGAACGTGTCGGCGCTCAAGCCAGGCGCCTGAGCGCGCGCGCCCTCGCAGCACCAGTCCAGCCACCAGAAGTCGATACCGGTGGCCTCGATCGGCCGGTGCAGGTCGAAATAGGCGTCGAGTTGCGCCGGCCGGGTCCAGTCAAAGACATAGCAGGGCGTCGTCGGATCGGCCTGCAGCAGCTCGCAGGGCAGATCGGCGTCATCGCGCATCAGGCCGCCGGTTTGCGCCAGGACGGTCGGGTACGCCGGGTCCGATTCGGCAATCGACGGATGCACGTTGAGGCCGACATCGAGACCCTGTTCGTGCAGCCAGGCAACAAAGCCGTCGGGGTCCGGGAAGATATCGCGGTTCCAGTCCCAGCCGTTCCACGAGCAGGCATCGTCCAGCGGTGCGCGGATGACGGCGTTCCACGGGATGCAGCCTAGCGCGTTGTGCACGCGCTTCCAGTCGGTATCGATGGAGATGGTGTCCAGCGAGACATTGCGGACTTGGAACTCGCGAATCTGATCCCGCCATTCGGGATCGGTGTAACTCCACCAGCGAGAGAACCATACGCCCAGTGCTTTCTTGGGCAGCAGCGGCGCGGCACCGGTGAGTGTGCGCAGGTCCGCGAGCCCCTGTCGGTAGTTCAGCCCGTAGCCGAACAGATACCCGTCCTGATAGGTGCCCCCATGGTCAGGGCGGGGCACAAACCCCGGCGATGCCTCGGTCAGCAAGACGGTATTGCTGTCATTCAGCAGATACCAGCCCGCTCGACTTAGCAGGCCTTCAAATAACGGCTGTGGGTCGCGCTCGTTGTCCAGGCCTCGACGCCAACCCCCGAGGTTGCCGGGTTGTGGCGCGAAGGACCAATCCGGGCGTGCCTCGACCCGATCATCGCCACGTCGTAGCGAGATGACGAGATTGTCTGGACGGAAGGGGCCGGAATCGCGGCGATAACGCACGGCCAAAGCCCCGGTGTCGATCAACAGTTCACCGTCCTCAACGCGGGTGGCGAACGCGACTTGGGTCAGTGGACGCTCAGCTACCGTTTGCGTGGGCCGGTCCTCGAACTGGCCGTCCGCCGCATATTCCATGCGAATCAGTGTCGGCGTGATCACGGTGAAACGGGCGTTGCCATCACGTACCTGCGCCTCAGCCCCCTCCACGGTTGGACTGCTGCTGCCGCAGGCCGATACCAGGCCGGCAACCGCAAGTGCGGCAGCCGACAGGAAGGTCAACCGCGCTAGGATCGAAGCGGCCATGAGCGAATACCAGTTAGAGAAAAAGATTCAGATCGACACACTGCGCCATGGCCGCATAGCCTGCAGGGCTGGGATGCAGGTTGTCGCCGCTGTTGAATGCGGGTGCCAGGTAGCCGGGTCTCGCGGGGTCCTCGAGACAGGCAGCGAAGTCAACCATGCCGTCACTGAGCGACTGCTGCCGGATCCAGGTGTTCACGGCATCGCGACTGGCGCGCGCCTGGGCGCTGCCATGCATCACGCTCACACCGATATCCCCAAACAACGGTCCGAGGGCAGGTAGGCCCTCGATCAGGGTTCCTTCGGCAGGCGGGATCGTGCCAAGGATGATGCTCAACCCGGCGGACTGTACGCGTGCGATCAGCGCTTGCAAGCCGGCGATCAGATCATCCGCCGTGGGCATCGGGCCGATTCCGACGTTACCCAGATCGTTGGTTCCGATCATTGCCAGCACATGGGTCGCACCAGTCACCTCGAGTACGTCATGGTCCAGCCGCTCCAGCAGACTGCGACCGAACTGCGGCAGCAGGCCATCGCCCAACAATTCGTTGCCGCCGATGCCAGCATTGGCCACGCTTAGCGGCAGGCCGGCAGCATCGATACGTCGTTGCAGATGATTGGGATAGCGCTGATCGGTCGCCGTCATCGGGTTGCCGCCCCTCAACACTGCTGTCGTTGAGGCAGACCCGTCCGTAATCGAATCCCCGACCGCAACCACAACGCCCACGGATCGTGGTGCCACAACGTCCAGCGCTTCGATCACCAGAAAATTGCCGGCATAGCCATCCGGCACCCGTACGAATTTGGCCCCGCCGGCATCGGCCGCGTGGTCACCGGGCACGCTCAGGAACAGAAATTCAGCAGCCCCCAAATGACGGGTGACCTGGGGGGTGAGATTCGGGACATGGAAGCTGATCCCCAGCCGCTCGAAGGCGCGGACCGGATAGCTGACCGGGTCAGACTCCACGGATTCACCTTCAGGAATGATCACTCGCGACTCCCCGGCGAAGGTCAACGCGCAGGTGGTTCCCACCACCATCTCAGCCTCGCCGGGTGATCGCTCGCGCGCGATGTGTACGTTTTCCAGCGTCACCGGTGCTTGCGAGTAGCGATTGGACAGGCGCAGTCGCACCTGCGTCCCGCTTCGGTGAGGCGCGAAGGACTGGCGCACCGTAAGCCCGGTGATGGGATGGGTCACCAGCGCGTCACTAGGCGCTGTGCGCCAGCTGCTGATCCAGTGTTGATCGCTGGATAGCTCAGGCGCCGGAGTGCAGAAGCCCGGTTCGGTGGAAGTCCCCGAACCGGCGTTCGTTGCGAGCTCAGCAGAACGTGACGGGGGATCCCCGCAGGCCACAAGACCCAACAAAGCGAGCGCCCACAGCCCGTTAACAGGTGCCAGTACTCGACGGCTCTCTTTCGCTTGCGGACAAGCCCAGAACATATTCGGATCTCAATCAATGCGGTGCGGTGGCCGAACTCCCTGCCTCAGCGCGCCACCATCGCGGATCAACGGTCCGCGCATAAACTGACACCGAGCAGTGTCCATTATTTATTCTGATACTATTTGGTGTCAAATTAACATCCTGCGTTCAATGTCCCCACCCTCCAAACCATCTTCGATCAGTCGTTCTTCCAACCGAAGCTATGGCGGTAAGGAGGCCCGTACCAGGACGGCAGAGCGGCGCGACAAGTTGGTGGTCGCAGCGATCCGTTTATTCGGAGGACAAGGATTCGCCGCCACGAGCATCGATGCTGTCTGCGCCGAGGCTGGTCTCACGAAACGCTATTTCTACGAATCCTTCAGCAGCAGCGAAGACCTGCTGATCGCGGCTTACCGAGAAGCCACACAGGCGTTTATGAAGTCGATCCTCGCCGCAGCTGGACCGCATCGCAGCGACGCCCGAGCGTTAGTGAGGGCGGGAGTAGAACAAGTGTTTGAGTTCGTCCGCACACACCCGGACGAGGCGCGGCTGATCATGATTGAGGCCACCTCGGTCCGCAGTCAGCTTGGCCGTATTTACGGTCGCAGTTACGCCGATTTTGTCGAGCTGCTGGTGGCATTTACCAAACCCTTCCTGACAGACAACAGCACGAGTGACACCGTGCTCGCGGTCATGGGCCGCGGCGCCACGGGCGCGATCATCCATCTCTGCCAAGGCTGGCTGGCCACCGACTTCAAGCAACCGGTTGAAGAGCTGATTACGGGGACTGAGCGGCTTCTGGGCGGCATGGGCCGCGAGCTGGGAGTGCGCGGATGGTCTGAACCGTAAAGTCATGAACATCTGATCGGTGACGTGGCGCCCCTAAAACGCTTTCTCTGTATTGCTGATCAATACAAAAAGACCCAGGCTCTTGAGGAGCTTGGGTCTTTGGGACTCCGGCCGACCACTCCCGATTCGTGGGGCCTAGAACGGAATGTCGTCGTCCTCAAACGGGGCATCCGCCGCTGGCGCAGGTGCGGGTGTATTGCCGCCGCGTGCCGGGGCACCGCTGCTGCGCGGCGCGTAGGCCCGCTCTTCACCGCCGCCCATGGGGGCGGAGCCGCCGCCGGGCTTGCCATCGAGCATCTGCATGTCCTGCACGCGGATCTCGGTGGTGTAGCGATCCTTGCCTTCCTTGTCCTGCCACTTGCGCGTGCGCAGGGAGCCCTCGACGTAGACCTTCGAGCCTTTCTTGAGGTACTTGCCGGCGATCTCGCCGAGCTTTCCGGGGAAGACGACGTTATGCCACTCGGTGGCTTCCTTCTGCTCACCAGTCTGCTTGTCCTTCCAGGCTTCGGTGGTGGCGACCGTGGCGTTGGCGACGGCGTCGCCGCTCGGGAAGTAGCGGACTTCCGGATCCTTGCCGAGGTTGCCGATGAGAATGACTTTATTGACGCCACGGGCCATGGGGCTCTCCTGATTTCTGGGGTCGGCGCCGGAGGCGCGGGCTGAGGCCGCACAGCGGCCGAGACCGCGGTATTACACCACGCCCCGTCGCCCTCCGGCACGCGTCAGGCGAACCGGACCCGCGATTTCCCCCGCCTTGCGAGCGCTGGTAAGGTAACCGTCAAGCATCCAGCGCCTGATCGCTGGAGCACCACCGTCGCGGGAGGGGAATCATGAGATCAGCAAGCAGGCTCGTGGCTACTGCATGGATGGCCGGCGCGCTGCTGGCAGGCCCGGCACTGGCCAAGGTCGGACCGGACGAAGCGGCACGGCTGGGCAAGGACCTGACCCCGGTCGGGGCCGAAAAGGCCGGCACAGCCGACGGCAGCATTCCCGCCTGGGACGGCGGCCTGACTCAGGCACCCGCCTGCTACAAGGGCGAGGGCACGCGCTACTGCGACCCCTACCCCGGCGACCGGCCGCTGTACACGGTCACCGGCCAGAACGCGGCGCAGTATCAGGACAAGCTCTCCGCCGGTCAGCTGGCGATGCTCGCCAAGTACCCCAGCTACAAGCTCAATGTGTATGCCACGCGCCGCACCGCGGCGTTTCCGGACTTTGTCTATGCGGCCACCCGGAAGAATGCGCTGAATGCGACGCTGGAGTTCCAGGGCGAGTCGCTGAAGAACGCGATCACCGGCTTTCCGTTCCCGATCGCCAAGTCCGGACAAGAGGCGATGTGGAACCACAAGTTGCGCTATCGCGGCATCGGCGGCGCGCGCTGGAACAATCAGGCCGCGGTCACCAACACCGGCAACTACACGCTGGTGAAGATCACCGAGGACGTCAGCTTCCCGTACGCGCAGCGTGACGTCTCACCGGAATCGCTGAACAACATCATCACGTACTTCCTGCAGATCGTGCGCGACCCGCCGCGACTGGCCGGACAGATCACGCTGGTGCACGAAACGATGGACCAGGTGCGCGAGGCGCGGCGCGCGTGGCAATACAACCCGGGCCAGCGCCGCATCCGGCGTGCGCCCAACGTCGCCTACGACAACCCCAGCACGGCGTCCGATGGGCTGCGCACCAACGACCAGCTCGACGGATTCAACGGCGCCACAGACCGCTACACGTGGAAGCTGGTCGGCAAGAAGGACATGCTGGTTCCGTACAACGCCTACAAGCTGCACAGCGACCAGTACAAGTACTCGGACATCATCCGCCGCGGCCACATCAACCAGGACCTGCCGCGCTATGAGCTGCACCGCGTCTGGATCGTGGAAGCGACGTTGAAGGCGGCAACGAGCCACATGTTCAAGCGCCGCACGTTCTACCTCGACGAGGATTCCTGGCAGATCGTGCTGGTCGATCTCTACGACAATCGCAACCAGCTGTGGCGCTGGCAGGAGTTGCACGGATATCAGGCCTACGACAAGCCGTTCATCGCACCGCCGGCCATGGAAACTGCCTACGACCTGCAGTCCGGCCGCTACATCGCCTACTCGATGAACAACGAGGAGAACGAGACCGTGGAGCGGGGCTTTGATCGCGCCTACTTCGATCCGTCCAACGTCACCAAGCAGGCGGTGAAGTAGGTTTCAGGGCGCCGGCTTCAGGCGCCGGCGGGATCGGCGGGCGACGCGGACAGGGGGTTCGCGCGCCGCCATCCGCCGACGATCAGCCACAGCAGCGGCAGCGCGGTGGCCAGTGCAAACCCACCGGTCACCCCGCCGTGCTGCACGGCCAGACCCCCGAGTAAGCCGCCCGCAAACGCGCCGAGAAACTGGCTGCTCGCGTAGACACCGAGTGCCGCTCCCTTCTGACCCGACGGCGCCCGGCGCGAGATCAGCGAGGGCAACGCGCCCTCCAGATAATTGAAGCCGACGAAGAACAGCAGCATCGCTGCGATCAGCAGCGGGGCATGCGCGTGCCCGACCGTGGCGACTCCAAGTCCGACCGCCAGCACCGCAATGGCCGCGCGGAAAACCCGCCGCGCACGCGTCTCGCTATCGGCCCAGCGGATCAGCGGAAACACCGGCAGCAGTGCAATCACCAGCACCGGCAGGTACAGCTTCCAGTGCGCGGTAGCCTCCAGGTGCAGGCTCTCGGCAATCGCCAGCGGTGCCGTCGTGAACAGTGCGGTCATGCACGCATGCAGCAGAAAGATGCCGCCGTTGAGTCCCACCAGCGTGGGATGCGTCAGGACATCGCGCAGCCGCCCCTCCACCTCGCGCGCGACGCGTGGCGTCGGCACCGCAAACGTCACCACCGGCAAGCTAAGCAGCGCCAGGCACGCGGTCATCAGGAAGATCCCGTCGACGCCGATCCATCCGGAGACGACCGGCCCCAGCACCAGCGCCAGGACAAAGGCCAGCCCCATGCCGGCACCGAGAATCGCCATCGCCGTGGTGCGCACGGCATCCCGCGTACTGTCGGCCAGCAAGGCGGCCACTGCCGAAGACACGGCCCCCGCCCCCTGCAGCGCACGGCCGATGATGATCCACTCGATGCGCTCGCTCAGGCCGGCCACCAGACTGCCGGCCGCGAAGATCAGCATGCCGAGGGCGATCACCGGTTTGCGACCGTAGCGGTCCGACGCCATGCCCAGCGGAATCTGCAGCAGCGCCTGCGTCAGCCCATAGACCCCGATCGCCAGCCCGATCTGCCAGGGCTGTGCCGGCACGGCCAACTGGCCCGCGTACAGGGCAAAGACCGGCAGGATCATGAACATGCCGACCATCCGCAGCGCGTAAACGGCGCCAAGGGCGATCACTGCACGCCATTCGAGAGCATTCATGACGAAAAAGCGGAGGGGAAAGGGATGGGCACTGCCGACCTGCGGGCGCCGGATCGGGCGGGATGCGGTTTCAGGGGCGCGTAGTCTACCCGCAGCGCTCGCCGGGCGAGGCCCGGCGCCGCTGCAAAGCTGAACAGACTTTCGTGGTCTGCAGCTATCGCAGAGGCATTTTTCCTTTGAGCCTCGACCGCGACTCTGCCTATAGTAGGCGGCTCTCCCGACCTCCCCCGATCATGGATTCCATCCGCATCCGCGGTGCGCGCACGCACAACCTCAAGAATGTCTCGCTGGAGTTGCCGCGCGACAAATTGATCGTCATCACCGGGCTGTCCGGTTCCGGCAAGTCCTCGCTGGCCTTCGACACGCTGTATGCCGAGGGGCAACGCCGCTACGTCGAGTCGCTGTCGGCGTATGCACGACAGTTCCTGTCGATGATGCAGAAGCCGGACGTCGATTCGATCGAGGGGTTGTCGCCAGCCATCTCCATCGAACAGAAATCGACCTCGCACAATCCACGCTCGACGGTCGGCACCGTCACCGAAATCTACGACTACCTGCGCCTGCTGTACGCGCGTGTCGGCACCGCTCGCTGTCCGGACCACGGCGTGACGCTGGAGGCGCAGAGCGTCTCGCAGATGGTGGATCAGGTGCTGGGCCTGCCAGCGGATTCGGCCTGGCTGCTGCTGGCACCGGTGGTGCGCGGTCGCAAGGGCGAGCACATCGAATGGTTCGAGCAGGCGCGGGCACAGGGTTTCGTGCGCGTGCGCGTCGATGGCACCGTGTACGAACTGGACGAAGTGCCGGCGCTGAACCGCAAGCTCAAGCACGACATCGAGATCGTCGTCGACCGCTTCAAGGTCAAGCCGGACCTGAAGCAGCGCCTGGCCGAATCCTTCGAGACCGCATTACGTCTGTCCGAAGGCATTGCCTATGTGGCCCCGCATGGCGAGGCCAAGGCCGAGACGCTGACCTTCTCCGCACGCATGGCCTGTCCGCACTGCGGCTACTCACTGGAGGAACTGGAACCGCGCCTGTTCTCGTTCAACGCCCCGCACGGCGCCTGCGCCAAGTGCGATGGCCTCGGCACGCTGCAGACGTTCGACGAGACCCGCGTCGTCGCGCATCCGGAGCTGAGTCTGGCTGCCGGCGCGATCCGCTCCTGGGACAAGCGCAACCCGTACTACTGGCATTTCATCACCTCGCTGGCCAGGCACTACAAGTTCGATCCGGAGAAGCCGTTCAACAAGCTCAGCGAGAAGGCGCGCAGGGTGCTGCTGCATGGCAGCGG
>JBEIOK010000193.1:0-4879 GCA_040377605.1 Nevskiaceae bacterium
GTCATCATCCTCGACCCGGTCAACCGCAACGTCATCGATGCGGCGATGGCCAAGGGCGTGAAGAACTACATCGGCGGCAATTGCACCAACAGCATCCTGCTGATGGGGGTGGGCGCGCTGTTCCGCGAAGGACTGGTCGAGTGGGTCAGCTCGATGACCTACCAGGCGGCCTCCGGTGGCGGAGCCAACCACATGCGCGAACTGCTCAATGGCATGGGTGTGGTCCATGGCGCGGTGGCGGACGAGCTCGCAACGCCGTCGTCGGCGATTCTGGAGATCGACCGCAAGGTCGCAGCCTCGATCCGCAACGACGTGCCGACCGAGTTCTTCGGTGCACCGCTGGCCGGTGGCCTGATCCCGTGGATCGACTCGCAGCTCGACAACGGCCAGTCCAAGGAAGAATGGAAGGGTCAGGCCGAGGTCAACAAGATCCTGGGGTACGCCGGCGAGAAGATCGTGCCGGTCGACGGCCTGTGCGTGCGCATCGGCGCGATGCGCTGCCACAGCCTCGCGCTGACCTTGAAGCTGAAGCAGGACCTGCCGCTCACCGAGATCGAATCGATCATCAAGAGCGGCAACGACTGGGTGAAGTGGGTGCCCAATGACAAGCCGGTGACGATCAAGGAACTGACCCCGGCGTCGATCACGGGGCAGCTGCAGGTCGGCGTCGGCCGCGTGCGCAAGCTCAACCTCGGTCCGCAGTACGTGTCGGCTTTCGTGATCGGCGACCAGCTGCTGTGGGGCGCGGCGGAGCCGCTGCGTCGCATGCTGAGGATCGTGCTGGAGCGCTAAACTCCACGCCTATCGACAGGGGTGGGGCATGGCGCGGCGCTTTGAAATCGCAGTACTCGGTGCCGGCGGTCCGGTCGGTGAAGCCCTGCTGGAGGCGATGAGCGAGCGCCGGTTCCCGGCGGGCGAGCTTTCGGCCCTGGCGCTGAATCCGGGTCACGACGAGTTCCTGTCGGTGGCCGGCCATGAACTGGCGCTGGAGAACGCCGAGACCTTCGAGTTCTCGCAGGTCCAGATGGCCTTCCTGGCCGAACCCGACGAATTACTCGCCGCGCAGGCCGAACGCGCGGCCGACAGCGGTTGCATCGTCATCGATGCCAGCGGCCTGTCGTGGACCGATCCCGCGATTCCGGTGGTGGTGCCCGAACTCAACGCGGCCGCGCTGGCCGGCTATGTCGAGCGTGGCATCGTGGCCAATCCGTCCCGGCTGACGGTCGCGCTGGCGTTGGCACTGGCCCCGCTGCATCGGGCCGCAGGCCTTCGCAAGCTGGCGGTCACAGCGCTGCTGGCCGCCTCCGATGCCGGGCGCACGGCACTGGAGGATCTCGCCCGCGAGACCACCGCGCTGCTGAATGCGCGCTTCTACGAGCGACGCCATTTCCCGCGGCAGATCGCCTTCAATCTGCACGGTCAGTCCGGCACCGCAGAAGGCGATGGGTATACCGCCGCAGAGTCTCGGATCGTGCTGGAGTTGTCGCGCCTGCTGGGGATCGAGGCACTGGATGTCAGTGCCACCCTGGTCCAGGCGCCCACGTTCTATGGTCATGCGGCTGCGGTCGAGGCGGCCTTCGAACGCTCGTTCAGTCTGGAACAGGCAGCCGAGGCGCTACGCACCGCCCCGGGAGTCGAGTTCATCGAGTCGCCGCTGCCCGAGGACTGCCCGTCGCCGGTCACCGATGGGGCCCAGAATGAAGCGGTGCGGGTCGCGCGGTTGCGCGCGTCGCCGCTGTTCGGGCAGGGAATGGCGTTCTGGCTGACGGCGGACAATATTCGACGATGCGCGGCTCTGAATGCCCTCGGCAACGCCGAAATTCTGATCCGTGACTATTTATAAATCATCGTGTATAAAAGGGCTTATAAGCGCAAATTCAACTGCCGCTTGAACTGGCCGGGGAGAAGGCCGGCGGGGCGATTTCTGGAGAGGTTATGACTCGCGTACTCCCACGATGGTTGGCTCTGTTGCCGTTGCTGTGGTTGTCGACGGCGGGAGCCCTGGGGCTCGGGGACATCGATGTTCGCTCGCGCCTGAATCAGCGATTTGCCGGCAGCATCCCGCTCAGTGCCCTCGGCCCTGACGAAGCCGCCAGCGTTCGGGTCAGCTTGGCCAGCGCGGCCGAGTTCGAGCGCGCCGGCATCGAGCGCGCCGAGTTTCTCTCCGCGCTCAAATTCACGGTGGTCAATGGTCCGGTGCCGCGCATCGAGATCGCCAGTGACCAGATTGCGCGTGAGCCGTATCTCAGCCTGCTACTGGACGTGCGCGCGGCCAGTGGCCGCATCCTCCGCGAGTACACGGTCCTGCTCGACCCGCCGGAACTGACGTCACGCAGCGTCGCGACGCAGCCCACCTCTGCAGCCTCTTTCTATGAGACCGCAGACGAGGCCAGCAAACCATCCGCCGCTGCTCCGGCACTGACCCCCGCTCCGCGCGTCGAGGCGCCGAAGCCCAAGCCGCAGCCCGCTCCGGCGGTGGTGGCGGTCGAGACGCCGGCGGACGACCGTGCCCGGACCACGGGTGAGTCCTCGCAGTACGGGCCCATTCAGAGCGGCGAGACGTTCTGGAGTATCGCCAAGCGGCTCAAGCCCGACGACGGCGTAACGATGGACCAGATGCTGTTGGCGATCTATCAGGCCAACCCCGCCGCCTTCGACGGGTTCAATGGCCTGCGCCGCGGCTCGACGCTGATCGTTCCGGATCTGGCGACGATCCGCGCCACCAGCGCCGAAGAAGCCAAGCGTGAGGTCACGCGCCTGCGCGGCGGTCGCGCGGCAGCTCCGGCGGCGACCTCACCCGCAGTGACGGTTGCCAAACCCGAACCCATTGCAGCGCCGTCGCCCAAGCCCGCGGTGGTTGCGGAAGCGCCGAAGCCGGCTGTCACGCCTGCAGTGGTCGAGCCGCCGCCGGCCTCGCCACCGTCCGCCGAGACGGTAACGACCACGACCCCTCCGGTGGAGAGCCCGAGCGAAACGCCTGTGACGACGCCTGTCGCGGACGCTTCGGTCGAGCCCGCTGCTGGCGAGCCCGCCAGTGCCGAACCCTCCACCCCGGCGGCGGAGCCCGCTGCCGTCGAGGGTGACGAGATCGCCAGCGCCCCCATCCGCGAAGAAGAGACGGGCGGATTGGTGGAGTCGCTGCTGATTCCGCTGATCCTCGGGCTGATGCTGCTGGGCGCGATCGGCTTTGCGGTGTCCAAGATTCTCGCGGCGCGCCGCAACAAGGCTGAAGAACCGCTGTCGGCTGCCCCGCGGATCCGCATTCCGGGCCGCGATCCGGCGAACCTCGCTGCTCCGATGGCGGCCGCTGCGGTCGCCGGGGGTGTTGCCGAGTCCCGGCGCTCCGCCAAGGAGGAGCTGGAGCGGCTGCAGGAAAGCCTCGACGAAGCGCCGGGCGCGGTGACGCAGCAGCTGTCGACGCAGCAGTTCGACCTGGGCAATACCCAGGCCGTGCCGCCGGCCGACGCCACCCAGATGTTCGAAGCTTCGCCCGCCGCGGCGCCTGCGCCGGCCGATGTCGATTTCGATCTGACCGGCCAGTTCGAGGCGCAGACCGTCCAGATCAATCTCGACGCCAACGATCCGGTGTCCGAGGCCGATTTCCATCTGGCCTACGGGCTCTACGATGAAGCCGCATTGTTGCTGAAGCAGGCCGCGGCCAAGGATCCGGCGCGAACCGATGTCCCGGTCAAGCTGGCTGAAACCTACTTTGCGGCCGGCCGACCGGAGGAATTCCGTCAGGTTGCCGAAGCCCTGCAGGGGCGTGCGTCGGCTGCCGAGTGGCAGAAGATCGTCATCATGGGCCAGCAGCTCAGCCCGGGCGCGGCGCTGTATGCGAGCCGTGACGACCAGGCGTCGTCGGAGATGGCTGTCGACCTGAGCTTCGACGATGCACCGTCTCCGGCATCCGAGCCATTGCCGGCCGCCGAGGCGTACTCGCCGCGGGCCGAGGCCGATGCGGCGCTCGATTTCAAGCTCGAGGATCTGGAGCTGCCGTCGCTGGATCAGGATGAGCCTCCGGCCGCCAAGCCTGCCGCCGGCGGCAATTCGGTGGAGTTTGATCTCAGCAGTTTCGATCTCGACACGCCGGTGCCGCCCCCGGCACCGCGCCCCCAACCGACGGCCCCGGCCGCGCCGGTGGCGGAGGAGCCGGACAACCTGCTCGACTTCGATCTTGGCGGTGATGCCGAGCCAGCCCCGGTGGTCTCCGAGGCGCAGCCGCTGGATCTCGACGAGTTCGAGTTTGGCGATCTCGGCGAGGACTCGTCGACGATCTCGGGCGATGAATCCGGAACCAAGCTCGACCTGGCCCGTGCCTATGTCGACATGGGCGACAACGAGATGGCGCGGACCCTGCTGAATGAAGTGCTGGAGCAGGGCAGCGAACAGCAGCAGCAGGAAGCGCGGACGCTGATCGGCCGCCTCAGCTGAAGGAGTCGTCTTGCGGTACCCCGGTGCGCTGCACCCCCTGATTCGTATCCTCTGCCTGCTGGTGCTGGCGGCGGCCTTGCCGTCTCTGGCGCTCACCGTGCTCGCCCTGGTCATGGCGGCCCTGCTGCTGGTGCTGATGCGCAGCCCCGGGGGGCTGACCCGCTGGCGCCAGGGGCTGTGGCGACTCAAATGGCTGTTCCTCGCGCTGTTCGTGCTCTATCTCGGGTACACGCCGGGTGATCCGTTGATCACGGCGCTGCCGGGTCTCAGCGCCGAAGGTCTGCACGAGGCCGCGCGGCGCGCGACAATCCTGGCGATCCTGCTCGCCGCCGTGCAGGCCCTGCTGGCCGCGACGTCGACCCCGCACCTCGTCGAGGCTCTGCGCCAGCTGCTGCGGCCCCTGCGCCGCCTCGGACTGGAGGGTGATCGCTTTGCGCTGCGGCTCGCA
>JBEIOK010000058.1:0-15067 GCA_040377605.1 Nevskiaceae bacterium
CCCGCCAGAACTGGGCTCCGACGTCGCCGAGCGCGGTATCGTGCTCACCGGCGGTGGCGCCCTGCTGCGCGACCTCGACAAGCTGATCTCCGAGGAAACCGGCCTGCCGGTGATCATCGCCGACGATCCGCTGACCTGCGTGGCCCGCGGCGGCGGCATGGTGCTGGACATGCTCGATCGACAGTCGGACTTCTACAGCCTCGACTAAGCGGGGCCACGATGCGTCCGGCGACCGGCCGGACGCATTGCTCCGGAGGGCTCGCGCCTCTATCCTTCCGGTCAATTTATAACCACTTCGCCGGCCGGCGCGCCCTTGAATTCGCTGCACGAGACCTATAGACGACCGCTCTTCCCGCGCGGGCCTGGCCTGGGGTTCCGGACCTTTCTGCTGGCCCTGATTTCCCTGGCGCTGATCTTCTACGACAGCCGCGGCGACAGCCTCCATTCCCTGCGCGCCGGCCTGTCGGTTGCCCTCAGCCCGCTGGTGTGGGTGGCATCGACGCCGTCTCGGCTGCTCACCGCCGCCGGCGACATCGACCTGCGCACCTCGCTGGAAACCGAGAACCAGGCGCTGCGGCAAAACCAGCTCGTGCAGGAAGTGCGCTTGCAGAAGATGGCCGCGCTGGAGGCCGAGAACCGTCGCCTGCGCGAGCTGCTGGCCTCGGCCGCGCGCCTGGAGGACCAGGTGCTGATCGCCGAGATCGTCGCGATCAACCAGGACCCCTACCGCCACCAGATCACCCTCAACAAGGGCGCCCGCGAAGGCATCTACCGGGGCCAGGCGCTGGTGGACGCGCACGGCATCATGGGGCAGGTCGTCGAAGTCTCTGCCTATGCCTCCAAGGCGCTGCTGATCACCGATCCAGATCATGGCATCCCGGTCGAGGTCAATCGCACCGGCCTGCAGACCGTTGCCATCGGACGCGGCGACGAGCGCGGCCTGCGCCTGCCTTTCCTGCCCAGCAATGCCGATATCAAGGTCGGCGATCTGCTGGTGTCCTCCGCCCTCGGAGGTCGTTTCCCGGCCGGCTATCCGGTCGGCGAGGTCTACGAGGTCAAGCACGTCGCCGGTGAGCATTTCATGGAGGCCTACGCACACCCCAGTGCGCGCCTGAATCAGGGCCGACAGGCACTGCTGGTCTGGAGCGAGGGCTACGCCACCGACGAGCCGCCACCAACGGAGGTGGAGGCCGAGGCCACGAACGCGGCCGCCGAGACCGCGCCCCCGTCGAACCCGCCTGCGCCGGCGGCGAACCCGCCATGAAAGCCACGCGCAATCTCTACCTCGGCTTCTTCGCCAGCCTGATCCTGGCGTTGCTGCTGCAGTTGCTGATCCTGCCCGAGTGGCTGGCAGGCGCACGGCCGCTGTGGGTCGCCCTGATGCTGGCCTACTGGGCTCTGCGCGAACCCCGCATCTCGGTCCTGTTTTCCGGCTTCATTGCGGGTCTCGCGCTCGACGTGCTATTCGGCAGCGCCCTGGGTCAGCATGCGCTGGGACTGGTCCTCGTGATCTATCTCGTGGAGCGCCTGCGCGGCATCTTCGTGCTGTTCCCGCTATGGCAGGCGACCTTCGCGCTGATTCCGGTGTGGATCGTCTACTGCTTCCTGATGTTCTGGATCGATGGCGCCACACAGCACGAGGCCAATATCTGGCTGCGCTGGCTGCCGGTGGTGTCGACCACGCTGTTCTGGCCGCTGGTGTTCAGCGTCATGGAACTACTGCGTCAACCGCCGGAAGACGAGTAAGGGCCCCCCGTGTGGATCGGAACGCGTAGCCGGCGCCGGCGTCTGGCCCTGAAGAACGTCCAGGCGGAGCGAAATGCCTTTCTCGGGCGTGCGGTGTTTGCCACGATCTTTTGCCTGATCCTGACGCTGGTGCTGGTCGCGCGCATGACCCGTCTGCAGGTCGCCGAACACGACCAGATGTCGACCCGCGCCGATGAGAACCGCATGCGTGTGGTCCCGGTGGCGCCAGTGCGCGGCCTGGTCTACGACCGCAACGGCACGGTGCTGGCGCAGAACAAGCCGGCCTTCGTGCTCGAAGTCATCCCCGAACAGCACAAGGATCTCGACGCGCTGTTGCAACGTCTGGCACCGATCGTCTCGCTCACCGAGGCCGACATCACGCGCTTCAAGGACCGCGTCCGCAAGACCCCGCGCTATCGGGGCGTGCCATTGCGCTCGAACCTGTCGATGGAGGAGGTCGCGCGCTACGAGGTCAACCGCCATGACTTTCCCGGCGTCGAGGTCACTGCGGGACTGACGCGCAACTACCCGCTGGGCGCCAGCGCCGCGCATGTGATCGGTTATGTCGGCGGCATCACCGAAGATGAGCTCGCCAGGGCCACCGATGCGCGCCAGTACCAGGGCCTGTCGCAGATCGGCAAGATTGGCGTCGAGCGCAGCCGCGAGGATCCGCTGCGCGGCGAGTCCGGCGCCAAGATCATCGAAGCCAACGCCTTCGGCCGCCCCCTGCGCGAGCTCGACTATCAGCGCGGCTATCCCGGCCGCAATCTGATCCTGGGCATTGACGCCAAAGTCCAGCTGGTGGCCGAGCAGGCGCTGGGCGAGCTCAATGGCGCCGTCGTGGCAATCGACCCGAGCAACGGCGACATCATCGCGATGGTCAGCAAGCCGGGCTTCGATCCTCACCTGTTCGTCGAGGGCATTGATGTCCCGACCTACAAGACCTTGCTCGCCGATCCGATGCGCCCGCTGTTCAACCGCGCGCTGCAGGGCATGTATCCGCCAGGATCGACGATCAAGCCGGCCATGGCACTGGCAGGTCTCGAGTACGGGGTCACCGACCCCAACCACACCGAGTACTGCAGCGGTGGCATGACTCTGCCCGGCTCGACGCGCCGCTACCGCTGCCACAAGCGAACGGGCCATGGCACCGTCAACATGCTGCTGGGGGTGATGAAGTCCTGCGACATCTACTTCTATCAGCTGGCACTGAGTCTGGGCATCGACCGCATGCACGAATCGATGAGCGGCTTCGGGCTCGGCCACCCCACTGGCATTGACCTGCCGCTGGAGAAGGGCGGCCTGTATCCCTCGCGCGAATGGAAGCGTCGCGCCCGCAAGGAGAACTGGTACCCGGGCGAAACCCTGAACATCGGGATCGGCCAGGGCTACACCCTGACCACACCCCTGCAACTGGCGCAGATGACGGCACGCATCGCGATGCGCGGCGGCGGCTTCACGCCACACGTGCTGAAAGCCACCGAGGACGCGATCACAAAGGCACAGCAGCCGCTGGAACCTGAGGCCCTGCCGCGGATCGAACTGAAGGACAACCGCAACTGGACCACGGTCATCGCCGCGATGGAGGAAACGACACACTCGCAGGGGGGCACCGCCTATCGCATCGGCAAGGATGCGCCGTACCGCATCGCGTCGAAGACCGGCACCGCACAGGTGGCGTCGATGCGTCAGGACGAAAAGGTCGCACGCACGCTGGAAGAGACACCCGTGCATCTGCGCGACCACGCCCTGTTCATCGCCTTCGCCCCAGTGGATGCCCCACGCATCGCCATCGCCGTGCTGGCCGAGCATGCCGGTCATGGCGGCACCGCAGCGGCACCGATCGCGCGCCAGGTGATGGATCAGTTTTTGCTCGGCGAGGTGCGGTATCCACCGGCGGCACCCGGCAGCGTGGTGACGCCGAGCGCAGACTCCGCGGCCGCCGCCCCCGCCGAAGACGAGGAAGCACCGCCGTCGGATCTTCCCGGAGAGGACGAATGATTGCCGAAGTGCTCTACAACGCGCGCCGCAATCGAGGCCAGCGTCCAGGTACCACGCTCGGTGAGTGGCTGGAGGCCTGGCATATCGACCTGTGGCTCCTGATGCTGATTCTGGCCATTGCAGGGGTCGGTATCTTCATCCAGTACTCGGCCTCCGGGCACTCGATGGGGGCCCTGTGGAGTCAGGTCCAGCGCATCGGTCTCGGCCTGGTCGTGATGGCCGTCATCGCACAGGCACCGCCGGATGCCTACCGCGCCGTTGCCCCGTGGGCCTACGGCGGCACCGTGATCCTGCTGCTGCTCGTGGAGTTGCTCGGTGACCACGCCAAGGGCGCGCAACGCTGGCTCGATCTCGGCGTCATCCGTTTCCAGCCCTCGGAGTTCATGAAGCTGGCCATGCCCATGACGGTCGCCGCCTTCCTGCATCACCGACGCCTGCCACCCAGCCTGCTGACCATCCTGATCACCCTGATGCTCATCGCCGTGCCAGCCGTTCTGATCATGAAGCAGCCGGATCTCGGCACCGCGCTGCTGATCATTGCCGGCGGCGGCTTCGCGCTGTTCTTTGCCGGACTGCAATGGCGCTGGATGATCATCGCCGCGGGTGCGATCGCTGCAGCGGCACCGATCCTGTGGGAGCGGCTGCACGAGTACCAACGCACCCGCATCCTGACCCTGCTCGATCCCGAGCGAGATCCGCTTGGTACGGGCTACCACATTACACAGTCGAAGATTGCGATCGGCTCCGGCGGCATCTTTGGCAAGGGCTGGCTCAACGGCACGCAGGCGCATCTCGACTTTCTGCCGGAAGCGCACACCGACTTCATCTTTGCGGTATTCGCCGAGGAGATGGGGTTGCTCGGCTTCCTCGTGCTGCTGCTGCTGTACCTCGCGCTGGTCGGCCGCTGTCTGTTCATCGCATTGCGCGCACAGGACACCTTCCAGCGCCTGCTGGCCGGCAGCCTGGGTCTGACCTTCTTCATCTACATGTTCATCAATATCGGCATGGTGATCGGCCTGCTGCCGGTGGTGGGCGTGCCGTTGCCGCTGGTGAGCTACGGCGGCACGTCGGCCGTGTCCTTGCTGGCCTGCTTCGGTATGCTCATGTCCATTCACACGCACCGGAAACTGCTCGCCAACTGATGCGAACACTCCTGACGCTGATCCTGGCACTGACGCCGGCCCTCGCGGTCGCCGACTACAGCGCTCATCCCAAGGCCGCGGGACTGCTCGACGAGTTGCAGCACCGCCACGGCTTCAACGCTGCCGAGCTGCAGCAGGTCCGCAGCGCTCTGGCCTCCGCCAAGCAGCTGCCACAGCTGGTGCAACAGGAACAGAAGGCGCCGGAGAAGACCGAAACCTGGACGCAGTACGCACGCCGCATCGACGAATCCCGTATCCGAGCCGGCGTGGATCTGCTGCGAACACATGCCGACGTGCTGGCGCGCGCCGAATCCGAGTTCGGAGTGCCGGGCCCGGTCATTGCTGCGGTACTCGGCATCGAGACCCGCTACGGTCGCATTACCGGCTCGGTGCGGGTGCTCGATGCACTGGCGACACAGGGCTTCGACCACCCGACCCGCTCCGCCTTCTTCCTGTCCGAGCTGACGGCTTTCTTCGTGTTCTGCCGCGACTACGGCTTCGAGCCGGAGGTCCCGAAGGGCTCTTACGCGGGCGCGATGGGCGCAGCGCAGTTCATGCCCAGCAACTATCTGCGGCTGGCGCTGGACTACGATGGCGACGGTCGCCGCGATCTGTGGACGCTGCCCGATGCGATCGGCTCGATCGGCCACTATTTCCGCCGCTACCACAAGGACATCGTCTGGCAGCGCGGCGAACCGCTGGTCGTGGCTGCACAGGTGCCCACAGGCCTGCCCCCCAAGGCCAATTACAACAGCCGCGATACGTTCTACCTGGCGGGCGATCTGGCCCCTGCGGGCCTCAGCCCCTTGGTGGAACTGCCGCCCCAAACGCGGGTCGGACTGATCGAACTGCCGCTGGACGGCGGCAGCAAGGAATACTGGCTCGGCCTCCCCAACTTCTATGCCGTGATGACCTACAACCCGCGCATCTTCTACGCGATGGCCGTCACCCAGCTCGCGGCACGCATCGAATCGGCAGCGGCCGCCGAGGCCGCGGGGATTCCGCCTTGAGGGCGCCGCCACTGGCGGCACTGCTGCTGTGTCTGCTGATCACCGCCTGCGCGACGCCGGCACCGAAGTCTTCCGGCGGCACGTCCGCGAAGCCCCCGGCCAGCAAGGGCGTCAAGCCGCCGCGCGGTCAGGGCATCTCCCCCGAGCCCTATGCACAGGCCTTCGATGCCGGCCCCGAGGACCATGAGATCCCGCCGGATCTGGACAAGATTCCCGATGCGGTGCCGCGCAAGGAGCCCCTGAGCCGCTCGGGCAATGCGCCGGTCTACGAAGTGCTGGGCCGCAGCTACAACGTCCTGCCGTCCGCCAGCGGATTCAGCGAACGGGGGCGCGCCTCCTGGTACGGCAAGAAGTTTCAGGGCCGCACCACCGCCAGCGGCGAGCGTTACGACATGTTCAAGATGACGGCCGCGCACAAGACGTTGCCGTTGCCTAGCTACGTGAGGGTCACCAACACCGACAACGGCCGCAGCGTCGTGGTCAAGGTCAATGACCGCGGCCCCTTCCACGCGGGACGCATCATCGATCTGTCCTATACCGCGGCCGCCAAGCTCGACATCATCAAGCACGGGCATGCCGAGGTGCTGATCGAAGCGGTCGAGCCCGGCGACGAGATCGTGCCACCCAGCGCGCCGGCCGCCGCGGCTGCGGTGCCCGCACAGGGCTGGCTGCAGGTCGGGGTGTACTTCGATCCGATCAATGCCATCGCCCTGCGCGAAGAGCTGCTGGAGCGACGCTTTCTCAACGTGCAGGTGGTCGCTGGCGTCGAGGATGGCGACACCGTGCATCGCGTGGTCGTCGGGCCCTTTGCTGGCTCCGGCGCCGCGGAAACGACCCGTCAACGCTTGCGCGCCGGGGGCTACGAGGCCTCGTGGACCGTCCGCTGACGCCCCGGGTGAGGGCACGGGGTTTACAATCCGCGCTTCGCCTTCCCCCTCTGTTCACCCTCCGACTTCCGAAGATGATCCGTTCTGCTGTTGTCACCCTCGCCGCCCTGTTCTCGCTGTCCGCTATCGCCGCGCCGCTGCCGTCGCCGCCCGAGCTGGCGGCACGCAGCTATGTGCTGCTCGATTTCCAGAGCGGGCAAGTCCTGGCCGAGCGGGACGCGAATCTGCGGGCCGAACCGGCCAGCATCACCAAGGTGATGACCGACTACATCGCATTCGAGGAACTAAAGCAGGGTCGCATCCAGCTCGATGACGCCGTACTGATCAGCGAGAAGGCCTGGCGCACGGAGGGCTCGCGCACCTTCGTCGAAGTCGGCCAGCGCGTGAAGCTCGAACACCTGATCCGCGGCAGCATCATCCAGTCCGGCAACGACGCCACCGTCGCCATCGCCGAGCATATCGCCGGCGACGAAGCCGTCTTCGCGCAGTTGATGAACCAGCATGCCAAGCGTCTGGGCATGGTCAACACGAACTACACCAATGCCACCGGCCTGCCGGATCCGGAGCTGTACACGACGGCGTATGACATCGCGCTGCTGAGTCAGGCGCTGATCCGCGATTTCCCGGATCGTTACCCGCTGTTCAGCGAGCGCGAGTTCACGTTTGGTACGCGAGGCGAGATCCGTCAGGGCAATCGCAACCTGCTGCTGGATCTGGACCCGACAGCGGACGGCATCAAGACCGGGCACACCAACTCCGCCGGCTATTGCCTCGCCGGTTCGGCAGTGCGCGACGGCCGCCGCCTGATCGCGGTGGTCATGGGCACTGCCGGTACGCGCGAACGCGCCCAGGCCGCCAAGGCCCTGCTCGACTATGGCTTCCGCTTCTTCGAGACGGCCTCACTGTTCGGTGCCGACAAGCCGGTGCAGAGCGCCCGCGTCTGGAAGGGTGCGGTATCGCAGCTCAATGTCGGCACGCTCGAGCCGGTGGCGTTCTCGCTACCGCGCGGCGCTGGCCAGGCCCTGCAGGTCACGGCCCAGGTCGAGCCGCTGCTGATCGCCCCCATCGCCAAGGGCCAGACCGTCGGCTCGGTCACGGTCGCCAGCAACGGCAAGACGCTGCGCACGCTGCCGCTGGTGGCGCTGGAGGAGATCCCGCAGGGCAGCTGGTGGCGGCGCCTGATCGACACCGTCCGTCTCTGGTTTGCCTGAGTGGTGACCCGTCGATGACGCCGCAGCTGCGCCTGCTGGGTCTGCGCGATTACGCGGAAGTCCTGGCAGCGCAGCGCGCCTTCACCGACACGCGCACGGCCGAGACACCGGACGAGCTCTGGTTTCTGGAGCACCCGCGCGTTTTCACGCAGGGCCAGGCCGGCAAGGCCGAGCACCTGCTGCTGCCGGGCGACATCCCGGTGATCCAGTCCGACCGCGGCGGCCAGGTCACCTATCACGGCCCCGGCCAGCTGGTCGTCTACTTCCTGATCGACCTGCAGCGACGCGGCTATGGCATCCGCTCGCTGGTTTCGCGCATCGAGCAATCGATGATCGACGTATTGTCATGCTATGGAATCTCCGCCTATGCCGATCCCGCCGCCCCCGGTGTCTACGTCGATGGGGCTGGCGGCCAGCGTGGCCGCGCCAAGATCGGCTCCCTCGGACTACGCGTGCGACGCGGCTGCAGCTACCACGGCCTATCGCTCAACGTGGCGATGGACCTGGAGCCGTTCTCGCGCATCAATCCTTGTGGCTATCAGGGCTTGCGCATGACCCAGACATCGGAACTTGGCGGACCGACGTCGGTCACAGCCGTGGCCCATGACCTCCAGCCGCTGCTGATCGCGCAGCTGGGTGACCCCCGGTCGTGAAGCGTTCAGGCGGCGCTCGGCTACAATCGGGCAGCCTCAGACCTCCAACCGATCCGTCCGCGGCCTCTCCCACCGAATGAAAAACGACACTGCCCCTGACGAGATGTTGGTTCGCGCTCGTGGCCTGCATTTCGGGCATCCGTCGCGCAAGATCTACGACGGCATCGACGTCGATATCCGCCGTGGCAAGATCACCGCCATCATGGGGCCCTCCGGCACCGGCAAGACCACGCTGCTGCGCATCATCGGCGGCCAGTGGCGCCCGCAGCAGGGCACCGTGCAGTTTGACGGCGAGAACGTGCATGCCGCCTCGCGCAAGCGGCTGTACGAAATGCGCAAGCGCATGGGGCTGCTGTTCCAGAACGGCGCGTTGCTGACGGACCTGAGTGTCTTCGAAAATGTCGCCTTCCCGCTGCGCGAGCACACCCGTCTGCCGGAGGCGATGATTCGCGATCTGGTGTTGATGAAACTCGAGGCGGTCGGTTTGCGCGGGGCGAGGGACCTCTACCCCGAGCAACTCTCCGGCGGCATGAGCCGACGCGTCGCCCTGGCGCGGACTATCGCGCTGGAACCCGATCTGGTCATGTACGACGAGCCGTTTGCCGGGCAAGACCCGATCAGCATGGGCGTGCTGATGCGCCTGATCCGCTCGCTGAACCAGTCGCTGGGGATCACCAGCGTCGTGGTCTCGCATGACGTCGCTGAGGTCCTGTCGATCGCGGACTATGCGTACATCGTGTCCGGCGGCAAGGTGCTGGATCACGGCACGCCCGACGCCATCCGCAACTCGTCATCGGAACTGGTGCAGCAGTTCCTGACCGGGGCACATGACGGCCCCATCGCCTTCCACTACAAGGCCAGACCCTACACTGAAGAGCTGCTGGGGGCAGGCCGATGACACTGCGACGGGGTCGCCCTGCCTTTGCACACGCCCGCTTCGGCACCAACGGAATGATCCCGTGCTGACGATCATCGCCAACTTCCTGGCCGGCCTCGGCCGTGCACAGTTCTTTCTGCTTGGGATCCTGGCCGCGATCCCCGGGGCGTTGCTGCGTCCTCGCACCATCGTGCAGCAGCTCTACAGCGTCGGCGTGCTGTCGCTGATCATCATCGTGATCTCGGGCAGCTTCGTCGGCATGGTGCTGGGCCTGCAGGGGTTCCGTACGCTGGTGCGCTTCGGCGCCGAAGATTCGCTGGGCGTATTCGTCGCCCTGGTGATTGTGCGCGAGCTGGGGCCGGTCGTGACTGCGCTGCTGTTCGCCGGCCGCGCCGGCTCGGCACTGGCGGCGGAAATCGGCCTGATGAAGGCTACCGACCAGCTTTCGGCGATGGAAATGATGGCGGTCGATCCGATGAAGCGGGTCATTGCACCGCGCTTCATCGCCGGCATGATCGCGATGCCGCTGCTGTCCGGCATCTTCTGCGTGATGGCCATCGGCATCGCCGGCGGTCATGCGATCGGTGTCGAGCTGCTCGGCGTCGACGCCGGCAGCTACTGGTCACAGATCCGCTCGAGCGTCGAGATGGCCGACATCCATCAGAGCTTTCTGAAGAGCCTGGTCTTCGGCATCGCGATCAGCTGGATCGCCGTCTATCAGGGATATCAGGCCGCACCGACGTCCGAAGGCGTGTCGCGCGCCACAACCTCCACCGTGGTCGTGTCCTCGCTGAGCATTCTGGCGCTGGACTTCATCCTGACCGCATTCATGTTCCGTTAAGAGCCGGACCTTCAGTCTGGAAGAGTGAAACTATGCAATCGAGAGCGCTGGAAATCCTCGTTGGATTCTTCGTCTGCCTGGGCGTGGCAGCGGTGTTCGTCCTTACTTTCCGCGTTGCCAGCCTTGACTCCGTCGGCTCGGGCAAGAGCTTCGCGGTGACCGCATCGTTCGAGAATATCGGCGGCCTCAAACCGGGCGCGGCGGTGACGATGGCCGGCGTCAAGGTCGGTCGGGTGCGCGACATCGCGATCGACCCGGAAACCTTCGAGGCGCGCGTGGCGATCGACATCGCCGAGAACTACAACACGATTCCCGAAGACAGCGACGCCAAGATCCTGACGGCGGGTCTGCTTGGTGAGCAGTACATCGGCCTGTCACCCGGTGGCAGCGACGACTCGCTCAAGGAAGGCAGCAAGATCCGCTTCACGCAGTCCGCGTTCGTGCTGGAAAACATCATCGGCCAGTTCCTGACGAACATGGCCAGCAAACCTGCAGAAGACAACCCCGCCGCCGATGCGGCAACGGAGTAAGCCATGAAGAAGTTTCTGCTGACACTGTCCCTGCTGTTCGCGGTCTCGGGAGCGCACGCCGCCGCCAAGGCGCCGGATGACGTGGTCAAGGAAGGCACCGACAAGCTGCAGACGCTGATCGCCAAGAATCACCAGGCGTACAAGGCGGACCTGCCCGGCTTCTACAAGGCGGTCGACGAAGTCGTCGTGCCGTACTTTGATGTGCCGTTCATCGCCAAGACCGTGCTCGCGCGCAATTACAAGGCCGCGACCGAAGCGCAGCGCACGCGCTTCCAGGAAGCATTCAAGAACATGCTGATCCGCTCCTATGCCAATGCGCTGCTGGAGTACCACGACTCGGTCAAGGCCGAGTGGAAGCCGCTGCGGCTGGGCACGGATGCCACGGATGTGATCGTCAACTCGACGCTGATGCGCGAGAAGGGCCAGCCGGTGGCGATCGGCTTCGCGCTGCACAAGGTCGGCGAGGAGTGGAAGGTCTACGACATCATCATCGAGAACATCTCGCTGGTGACCAACTTCCGCGGCCAGTTCAATGCCGAGATCAAGAAGTCTGGCCTGGACTCGGTGATCGCACGCATGGAGGGCGGCAAGCTGCAGCCTGCCGAACCGGACGTGCCGGCCAAGAAGGCCGGCGGCTGAGCATGAGCGCCGGGACGCACACGCTCAGCGGTGAGCTGACGCTGCCGAAGATGGCGGACTGGCTGCCGCAGGTTGATCGTCTGGCGGCCGCCGGTTCGCTGGATCTGTCCGGCATTACCCGTGCCGACAGTGCGGGCCTGGCGCTGCTGCTGGAATTGCGGCGGCACGCACAGGCCCGCGGCACCGCGTTGTCCTTCACCGGCGCGCCGCCGCAGCTCAGAGAACTTACGGACTTTTTCGGATTGACGTCGGCGCTCGCGCTGTAGCGCCGTGTTGGGGAACAGGGGGAGACGATGATGCGCATCCTGCTGCTGTGCGTGGTGAGCCTGCTCGGTGCCTGCGCGCACAGTCCGGTCGATGACCCCCAGGACCCGCTGGAGGGCATGAACCGCGCCATCTACGGTTTCAACGAGGCGGCCGACCGATTCGTCGCGCGTCCGGCGGCCAAGGGCTACACCAAGATCGTGCCGGACCCGGTGCGTCACGGCATCGGCAACTTCTTTTCCAACCTCACTTACCCCACCGTCATCGTCAACGCCGCGCTGCAGGGCAAATTTGCGCAGGCCGGACTGGATACCACGCGTTTCCTGATGAACACCACTTTCGGGCTCGCGGGCTTCCTCGATCCGGCCACGATGGTGGGGCTGGAACGCAACGATGAGGATTTCGGCCAGACGCTCGGTCGCTGGGGCGTGGGCCCCGGCTGGTATCTGATGATTCCGATTCTGGGACCGGCCACCAACCGGGATCTGGTCGGCCGGGTCGGCAGTGCCGCCACCAATCCGCTGACCTATGTTGAATCCGAGGTCAGCATGCCGCTGGCAGTGCTCAGTGCCGTGGAATCGCGCGCCCAGTTGCTGGGCACCGAGGCCATTCTGGAACAGCAGTTTGATCGCTACGCCTTCATCCGCGGCATCTACCTGCAACGTCGCCAGAATCTGGTCTACGACGGCAACCCGCCCAAGGAAGAGATCGACTACGGCGAGTGAGCCGTCACGCGGAACGACAGCAGGCGCCGTGTGGCGCCTGCTGTCGTTTCAGCCCACCCATTTCCGTGCGTTGACGAACAGCTGGAACCACGGCGTTTTGCCGGTCTCCCAGCGCTGCGGCCACCAGGAGCCGGTGACGCCATGCACGGTGCGCTCCGGATGCGGCATCAGGATCGTCACGCGGCCGTCGGCGTTGCAGACGCTGGTCAGCCCGGCCGGCGAGCCATTGGGGTTGGCGGGATAGCGCTCGGCTGTACGGCCCCGGCTGTCCACATAGCGCATCGCGATCTGCGCGCCCACCTGCAGCTGCTCGGCGTGTGCCGCCTGCTCGAACACCGCGCGACCCTCGCCATGCGCCACGGCGATCGGCAGGCGCGAGCCCTCCATGCCGGCGAAGAATAGGGATTTCGACGGTGTGATTTCCACCTGTGCCCACCGCGCCTCGAACTGCTCGCTGCGGTTGCGGCGGAAGGCCGGCCAGGCATCGGCACCGGGCACCAGCGACTTCAAGGCCGCAAACATCTGGCAGCCGTTGCAGACGCCGAGCGCAAAGCGATCCGGCCGCGCCAGGAAGCCGCCAAACTCGGCGCGACCGCGCTCGTTGAACAGGATGGTCTTGGCCCAGCCCTGCCCGGCACCTAGCACGTCACCATAGGAGAAGCCGCCGCAGGCCACCAGACCGGAAAAATCAGCGAGCTGCACGCGGCCTTCGAGCACGTCACTCATGTGCACGTCCACCGGCTCGAAGCCGGCCGCATGGAACCCCCAGGCCATCTCGTAGTGGCTGTTGACGCCCTGCTCACGCAGGATCGCCACGCGCGGCCGCCGACCGATCACCGGCGCAGCCCGCTCGGGCACAAAGCTCAGGGCCACACTCAGGCCGGCGTCGTCTGACGAGCCGACGCCGTCGAACTCCTCGCGCACGCAAGCCGGATCGTCCCGCAGCGCGGCGATGCGCGCGCTGGTTTCGGCCCAGCGTCGGTGCAGCGTCTGTCGGGGCGCGCGGAACAGCGTCTGCCCGGCGCGCGTGATCTGCAGCTCATGACGCGCGTTCAAGGTGCCGATGTCGTGTGCACCGAGCCCTGCCTCATTCAGCGCGGCCAGCGCGGCCTCGGCGTCGGCGGCGCGCACCTGCACCACAAACCCAAGTTCTTCGTTGAAAAGCGCAGCGATGGCATCCACCCCCAGGGCGGCGATCTCGACATCGATGCCGCAATGTCCGGCAAACGCCATTTCCGCGAGGGTCACCAGCAATCCGCCATCGCTGATGTCGTGATAGGCCAGCAGCCGGTCATCGCCGTTGAGCCGCTGGATCTGCGCGAAAGCGGCCTTGAGCCGCTCCGGCGATTCCAGATCCGGCGACGCGTCGCCGACCTGGTTGTAGACCTGGGCCAGCGCCGATCCGCCAAGTCGCTGATGGCCGGCGGCGAGCGTCACGTACAGCAGGCGGGTGTCGCCCGCCTCGGTCCGCAGCTGCGGTGTCAGCGATGCGCGCACATCCACCACCGGCGCAAACGCCGAGACGATCAGCGACAGCGGTGCTGTCTGCGTGCGTGTCTGACCATCCTGCGACCACACCGTCTTCATCGACAGCGAATCCTTGCCGACGGGAATCGCGATGCCCAGCTGCGGGCACAGCTCGGCACCCACGGCCTTGACGGTGTCGAACAGGCGCGCGTCTTCATCGAACTGTCCGCAGGCCGCCATCCAGTTGGCCGACAGGCGGATGTCGGACAGCTTGGCGATGCGCGCGGCGGCGATGTTCAGCACCGCCTCGGCCACCGCCATGCGGCCGGAGGCCGGCGCGTTCAGCAGCGCGAGCGGCGTGCGCTCGCCCATGGCCATGGCCTCACCGGTCGTGGCCTCGAAGCCGGTGGCGGTCACCGCACAGTCGGCCACCGGCACCTGCCAGGGGCCAACCATCTGGTCGCGCACCGTCAGCCCGCCGACGCTGCGATCACCGATCGTGATCAGGAACTGCTTGCTCGCCACCGCCGGCAGGCACAGCACGCGATCGACGGCCTCCGCCAGATCGATCGTCGCGGTCGGCAGCGCGGCAAAGTGGCTGGGGTTGCGCGTCGAGTGGCGCTTCATGCGCGGCGGCTTGCCAAGCAGCACTGGCATTGGCAGATCGACGGGCAGGTTCTGCTCCAGCGTGTCTTCGACGATCAGCTGCTGCGCAGCGGTCGCCACACCGACCACCGCGACCGGGCAACGCTCGCGCACGCAGATCTGCGCAAAGCGCTCGACGTCCTGCGGCGCAATCGCGAGCACATAGCGCTCCTGCGATTCATTGCACCAGATTTCCATCGGCGACAGCGCGGGATCGGCGGCGATGACATCGCGCAGCTGGAAGTGTCCGCCGCGATCATCCGCATGCACCAGCTCCGGCAAGGCGTTGGAGATGCCGCCCGCGCCGACATCATGAATCGACAGGATCGGATTGGCCTCACCCAGCGCCCAGCAGGCATCGACGACCTCCTGGCAGCGGCGCTCCAGCTCCGGATTGGCACGCTGCACCGATGCGAAATCGAGAGCGGC
>JBEIOK010000087.1:0-10804 GCA_040377605.1 Nevskiaceae bacterium
CCGCAATCACGCTCCATCGCGATGAGGGCAGCCAGGCCTTCAGGCCCGCGTTCACGAGGTCAGCACCACGCCGTCTTCCTCGCCCCAGGACACCCACACCGGATCGTTCCAGGTGAAGCCTTCGCTGGCCCAGCGCTGGCGGTTCGTGAAATCCGCCATGAACTTGAACCCTCCCGGCAGTCGCACGTGATAGACCGAGTGGCTGCCGAAGTAGGCAATGTCCTCGATCACGCCGCGTGCCTTGTTGTGTCGCTGCGCGGGCTCTTCCTTGTGGATGCTGAGCTTCTCCGGGCGCAGGGCAAACGCCACCGCCTGGCCCTCGAACCCGGAGATGCCGTGGCCGACGTGAATCAGTGTCTCGAAGGCCGGCGTGCGGATCGTGACGTGATCGGCCTCGTCATCCTCGATCACGCCCTCGATCAGGTTGACCGAGCCGATGAAGCCGGCGGCGAACCGGCTGGTCGGCTGCTCGTAGATTTCGTCCGGCGTGCCGACCTGGCGGATGCGGCCGTGCTCCATCAGCGCGATGCGCGTGGCCATCGTCATCGCCTCTTCCTGGTCGTGCGTGACCATCACGCAGGTGACGCCGGAGGTTTCGATGATGCCGACCAGCTCCAGCTGCATCTGCGTGCGCAGTTGCTTGTCGAGCGCGCCCATCGGCTCGTCGAGCAGCAGCAGCTTCGGGCCCTTGGCCAGCGAGCGTGCCAGCGCCACCCGTTGCTGCTGACCGCCGGAGAGCTGATGCGGTTTGCGGGTGGCGAGCTTTTCTAGCTTGACCAGTTCCAGCATCTCCTCCACGCGGCGCCGGATCGCGTCCTTGGCCAGCCGGTCCTGCTTGAGGCCGAAGGCAATGTTCTGCTCCACCGTCATGTGCGGAAACAGCGCGTACGACTGGAACATCATGTTGATCGGCCGCTCGTACGGCGGCAGCTCGGCCAGGGGCTGCCCGTCGAGCAGGATGCGCCCCTCGGTCGGGGTCTCGAACCCGGCAAGGCAGCGCAGCAGTGTGGATTTGCCGCTGCCGGAGCCCCCCAGCAGCGCGAAGATCTCGCCGCGCTTCACCGACAGGCTGACCTCCTCCAGCGCGACGAAGCCGTCGAACTCCTTGCGCACCTTGTCGATGCGCAGGTAGTCGGATTGGCCGGACGCCGCTTCCTGCTCCGCACTCGAAGACGCCATGCCGTACTCCGCGTGCCGGTTACTTGCTGGTCTTCAGATCGGTCCAGATGCGGGTGTACTGGCGATCCACCTCCGGCGGCACCACCGCATAGCTGAACAGCTTGGCGGCAACCTCGGCGGGCGGGTAGATCGTGGCATCGTTGCGGATGTCGTCCTCCACCAGCGGCAACGACGCCGGCACCGGGTTGGCATAGTGAATGTAGTTGGTGTTGGCTGCCGCGACCTTCGGATCGAGCAGGTGGTTGATGAAGGCGTAGGCGCTGTCGAGGTTCTCGGCGTCCTTGGGGATCGCCAGCATGTCGAACCACTGCGGGGCGCCTTCCTTCGGAATCGAGTAGCCGATGGTGACACCGTTCTCGGCCTCCTCGGCGCGGTCGCGCGCCTGGATCACGTCCCCGGACCAGGCCACGACCAGGCAGGTATTGCCGTTGGCCAGCGCGCCGACCAGCTGCGAGGAGTGGAAGTTCTGGATGTAGGGGCGGATGCGCTTCAGCAGCGCCGCCGCCTTGTCGATGACCGCGGGGTCGGTGCTGTTCGGGTTCTCGCCCAGGTAGTTCAATGCGATCGGGATCAGATCGGAGGGTGTGTCGAGCAGGGTCACGCCACAGTCCTTGAGCTTGGCGAGGTTCTCCGGCTTGAACACGAGGTCCCAGCTGTTGACCACGTCGGTGGTGCCGAAGGCCTTCTTGATCTGGTCGACGTTGTAGCCGATGCCGGTCGTGCCGCTCATGTAGGGCACCCCATACAGATTGCCCGGATCCTGCTGCGCGATGCGCTGCATCACGGCTGCATCGAGACCGGCCAGATTCGGGATCTTGCTCTTGTCGAGCTTCAGGAACACGCCGGCCTGGATCTGACGGCCGAAGAAGTTCAGCGTCGGCACGACGATGTCGTAACCGGTAGAGCCGGCCAGCAGCTTGGCCTCAACGACCTCGTCGCTGTCGTAAACGTCGTAGGTGACCTTGATGCCGGTCGCCTGCTCAAAGCCCGGGATCGTGTCCTCGGCAATGTAGTCCGAGTAGTTGTAGACGTTGAGGATTTTGGGCGCGGCCGCTGCAGGTGCCGCTGCTTCCGATTTGTCCTTGCCGCCGCCACAGGCGACGGTGATAGCGCAAAGGCCCAGAACCACCGCAAGCTGATGCGATTTCACGATGCTGCTCCCCGTTGAAAAATTCCCCGCGCCCGACGGGCGCCCAAGGCCGGTACATTCGGCGGCCGGCGGGATGACGTCAAGCAATTTCTACGCCGCTGCGCGGTTCTGTTCACCTCTCGCGCTTGGGCACCAGCGCGCGCCCCGCCACGCGCTGGCGCATCGGAAAAGTTGCCTTTGTGTCCGCGGCCTTAGGGGCGGGACCTCAAGTGCGTTGCGAATCGTGCTTCCCGGCGCGTGGGGGCAGCGGTTACCATCGCCCCGTAATCAACGCATCGCGCGAGAGACCGCCTTGAATGGCGGCACCGAAGGCGCAAATCCGCCCGGAATCGCTCAGGTAAAAGGAGCGCGATGCAGCAGCAAAACTCTGGAGAGCGTCCGTCCTCGTGATGGACCACCGACGAGGCAGGAGCGGCCACCGCCGCTTTCGAACTTTCAGGTTCCCGGACAGAGGGGTGGGTGAGGTTTCGCAGTCGGCATGCGAGGTCTCATGCCCGGCCAGGGGTTAGGGTCGGGACGGGGGTGTAGCGCCCCCGCAGTCGCGCCCGGAAGGAGCGACGCCCTTATTGACGTGGAGAATCCGGTGACCCTCAAGACGACTGCCCTGCATGCCGAACACACCCGCCTGGGTGCCCGCCTGGTCGATTTCGCGGGCTGGGACATGCCGATCCAGTACCAATCCCAGCTCGACGAGCACCATGCCGTGCGCCAGGACGCCGGCATGTTCGATGTCGCGCACATGTCGGCCGTTGATCTGCGGGGCGCGCGCGTGCGCGAATTCCTGCGCCGGCTGCTGGCCAACGATGTCGCCAGGCTGACGTTGCCAGGCAAGGCCCTGTACAGCTGCATGCTGCGCGAGGACGGGGGTATCATCGACGACCTGATCGTCTATGTCCTCGACGAGTCCTGGTTTCGTCTGGTGGTCAACGCCGGCACGACCGACAAGGATCTGCTCTGGATCCGCGAGCAGGCGAAGGCCTTTGGGGTCGACGTGGCGCACCGCAGTGATCTCGGCATTCTCGCGGTGCAGGGACCGAACGCCCGTGCCCGGGTCCTGCCATTGCTGCCTGCCGCGCTGCGCGCGCCAGCCGAGGCGCTGATCACCTTTCAGGCTGCCCGCGCGGGGGAGCTCTTCGTTGCGCGCACCGGCTACACCGGCGAAGACGGTTTCGAGCTGATCCTGCCGCATGCCGATCTCGTCGCGCTGTGGAAGGGACTGCTCGATGCCGGCGTGAAACCCTGTGGTCTGGGCGCACGCGACACCCTGCGTCTGGAAGCCGGCATGAATCTCTACGGCCAGGACATGGACGAGTCCACGCACCCGCTAGAATCGGGCCTGACCTGGACGATTGCCTGGGAGCCGAAAGACCGCGACTTCATCGGCCGTACGGCGCTGGAAGCTGCGCGCGTGGCGCCACCGCACAAGTTTGTCGGCCTGCTGCTGGAAGGCCGCGGCATCATGCGGGCCCACATGAAGGTGCGATTCCCCGAGATGCCGGAAGGCGCTGAGGGCGAGACCACCAGCGGCGGCTTCTCGCCGACCCTCAAGCAGTCGATCGGCTTTGCCCGCGTCAACAGCGCTGCCCAGGGCGCCTGCGAGGTCGAGATTCGCGGGCAGTGGGTCGCCGCCCGCATCGTCAAGCCGCCGTTCGTGCGCAACGGCAAATCCCTGATCTGATGTTCTCCCCATTTCCATCTGGAGTCTTTCGATGAGCAAGGTCCCCGCCGAACTGAAATACGTCAACACCCACGAGTGGATCCGCCTGGAGTCCGACGGCACGGTCACGATCGGCATCACCGACCACGCCCAGGCCGCGCTCGGCGACCTGGTGTTCGTGGAAACGCCGAAGGTCGGCCGCAAGCTGAACAAGGACGAAGCCTGCGCTGTCGTCGAGTCGGTGAAGGCCGCCTCCGATGTCTACGCCCCCATCGCCGGCGAGGTCGTTGCCGCCAACGACGCGCTCGGCAATGCCCCCGAGATCCTCAACAACGATCCGTACGGCCAGGGCTGGATGTGGAAGATGAAGGTCAATGCTGCCGATCTGTCGGGCCTGCTGGATGCCGCCGGCTACGAGTCGTTCCTGAAGACGCTGTAATTCCGTTCATTCCGCCGCCCGGCGAATCGAGAGTTCCATGCCGTTCATTCCGCATACCGAAACCGATGTGAAGGAGATGCTCGCCGCCATCAAGGCGCCCAGCATCGAGGCCCTGTTCGACGAGATCCCGGCGGCGCTGCGCTGCGGTCCGCTGAAGAATGTCCCGGATACGCTGCCCGAGATGCAGGTCTCGCAGCTGATGCATGAGCGCGCGGAACAGGACGGTCTGGCGCTGAACTTCATTGGCGCCGGCGCCTACGAGCATCACATCCCCGCGGCGGTCTGGCAGATCACGACGCGCGGCGAGTTCTACTCGGCCTACACGCCGTACCAGGCCGAGGCGAGCCAGGGCACGCTGCAGGTGCTGTACGAGTACCAGACCATGATGACGGCGCTGACCGGCATGCAGGTCTCCAATGCCTCGATGTATGACGGCGCCTCGGCGTTGGGCGAGGCGTTGCTGATGGCGCTGCGTGCCAACAAGCAGAACGCCTCCGGTCGCGTGCTGATGCCGCGCACGGTCAATCCGTTCTATGTCGATGTGGTCAACGCCACCACGGCAGCGCAGGGCGTGCAGCCGGTGGCGCTGGCGTATTGCCCCAGACAGGGCAAGACCCTGCTGGAAACGCTCAAGCCCCATGAGGGCTCGGACCTGACCGCCGTGGTGATCCAGCAGCCGAACTTCTTCGGGCAGCTGGAGGATGTCGACGCGATCACCGACTGGGCGCATGCCCAGGGCGCACTGGTGGTGGCGGTGGTGAACCCGGTTTCGCTGGCGCTGCTGAAGCCGCCGGGAGAGTGGGGCGCCACCGGCGCCGACATCGTCTGTGGCGACGGCCAGCCGCTGGGCTCGCCGCTGTCGTCCGGCGGTCCGTACTTCGGCTTCCTGACGACCAAGATGGAATTCGTGCGCGAGATGCCGGGCCGCATTGTCGGCCGCACGGTGGACCTGGATGGCAAGCCCGGATTCACGCTGACCTTGCAGGCTCGCGAACAGCACATCCGCCGCGCCAAGGCCAAGTCCAATATCTGCACCAACCAGGGACTGCTGGTGACGGCGGCGACGATCCACATGTCGCTGCTGGGTCCGGACGGTCTGGCGCAGGTGGCTTCGGCCAGCATGGCCAACACGCGCACGCTGCTGGCGGCGTTGTCCGCGATCCCCGGGGTCGAGGTGGTGTTCGAGGGCGCGCGCTTCCACGAGGCGGTGATCCGGTTGCCGAGGCCGGTGGCGCCGCTGCTCGAGCAGCTGGCGCAGCGGGATGTCTTCGGCGGCTTTGATCTCGGGCGGCATTTCCCCGAGCTGGGCCATGCGCTGCTGGTCTGTGTCACCGAAACCAAGACCGCGCGGCAGATCGATACCTATGTCCAGGCGCTGACGCGCGCGCTGGCGGCCTAACGCATTTCAGGAGCAATTCCATGGCGACCATTACTCTCAAAGGCACTCCGATCCAGACCAGCGGTGAACTGCCGGCGATCGGCAGCGAGGTGCCGGGACTGCGGCTTGTCGATCTGTCACTCAAAGACGTGGCACTCCACGACTTCGTCGGCAAGCGCAAGGTGCTGAACATCTTCCCGTCGGTGGATACGCCGACCTGCGCAATGTCGGTGCGCCAGTTCAACCAGAAGGCATCGACCCTGAAGAATGCGGTGGTGCTGTGCATCTCCGCGGACCTGCCGTTCGCGCAGAAGCGCTTCTGCGGGGCCGAGGGCATCGACAACGTGGTCATGCTGTCGCTGATGCGCGGCCGCAACTTTGCCAAGGACTACGGCCTGCTGATCGAGAACGGTCCGCTCGCCGGTCTGTGCGCGCGTGCGGTGATCGTGCTCGACGAGCAGGACCGGGTGATCCATGCAGAGCTGGTCGCGGAAGTCGCCGACGAACCCAACTACGACGCCGCGCTCAAGGCGCTGGCCTGAAACCTCGCCATGACTGAAAAGCAAGCTGAGAAGCTGATCTTCGAAGTGTCGCGTCCGGGCCGCGTCGCCCACGCCCAGAATCCGGGGACGGGGGTCGATGTCTCGGGGATTCCCGATGCCCTGCGCCGCAAGGCTCGCCCCGGTCTGCCGGAAGTCTCGGAGCTGCAGGCGGTGCGCCATTTCACGCGCCTGTCGCAGAAGAACTTCTCGATCGACACGCACTTCTACCCGTTGGGTTCGTGCACGATGAAGTACAACCCGCGCGCCTGTAACACGCTGGCGATGCTGCCGGAGTTCCTGGCGCGTCACCCGCTGGCGCCGGAGTCGCACTCGCAGGGCTTCCTGGCGTGCATGTACGAGTTGCAGGAGATCCTGAAGGATGTCACCGGCATGGCCGGCGTGTCGCTGACACCGATGGCCGGTGCGCAGGGCGAGTTCGCCGGCGTGGCCATGATCCAGGCCTACCACAAGGCACGTAACGATCTGGCCCGCACCGAGATTCTGGTGCCGGATGCGGCGCACGGCACCAACCCGGCAACAGCCGCCATGCTCGGCTGCACCGTGCGCGAGATTCCGACCAATGACGACGGCGACGTCGATGTCGAAGCGCTGAAGGCTGCCGTGGGCCCGCAGACGGCGGGCATCATGCTGACCAACCCGTCGACCTTCGGCGTGTTCGAGCGCCGCATCAAGGAGATTGCCGGCATCGTCCACGAGGCTGGTGGCCTGCTGTACTACGACGGTGCCAACCTCAATGCGATTCTCGGCAAGGTGCGCCCCGGTGACATGGGCTTCGATGTTATCCACATGAACCTGCACAAGACCTTCTCGACGCCGCATGGCGGTGGCGGGCCGGGGGCCGGTGCGGTGGGTGTGTCAGAGCGGCTGAAGCCGTTCATGCCGATCCCGGTGGTCGGTCAGCAGGGCGACGCCTATCGCTGGCTGGATGAGCGCGACCTGCCGCAGTCGATCGGCCGGCTGTCCGCGTGGATGGGCAATGCCGGTGTGCTGCTGCGCGCTTATGTCTATGCGCGTCTGCTGGGTCGCGAGGGCATGCATCGTGTCGGCGAGTTCGCCACGCTCAATGCCAACTATCTGGCGGCGCGTCTCAAGGAGCAGGGCTTCGATCTTGCATTCCCGAAGCGCCGTGCCAGCCATGAATTCATCATCACCCTGAAACGCCAGAAGCAGGCCATCGAGCTGACCGCGACCGACGTTGCCAAGCGCCTGCTCGATTACGGCTATCACGCGCCGACGATCTACTTCCCGCTGCTGGTCCCGGAATGCTTGCTGATCGAGCCGACCGAGACCGAGGATAAGGAGACGCTGGATGCGTTCGTCGACGCCCTGGTCAGGATCTGGGACGAGGCCAAGGCCGACATCGCCTATGTGAAAGGTGCGCCCTACACGATGCCGGTTCGTCGCCTGGACGACGTGCGCGCCGCGCGCCAGCTCGACTTGCGCTGGCAGCCGACGACTTGAACGGGCAGGATGCCGGACCCACTACGGGCTCAGTGTGGCCACGACAGCAGGAGAGTTGAGGCATGGCAGATGGCATCAAGGGGTGGCCGCGCCTGATTCGCGCCACCAAGGTCTCCTACTGGGGGCTGGGGTGGGCGCTGCGCGAGGAAGAGGCGTTCAAGATCGAGTTCCTGCTCGCGCTGGTCCTCATCCCGCTGGCCATCTGGCTGGGCGACTCCGGCCTGGAGCGCGCGGTGATGGCCTTCAGCATCGTGTTTGTCCTGATCGTTGAATTATTGAACACCGCAGTCGAGGTCGTGGTCGATCGTATCGGCACCGAGCGGCATGTGCTCTCGGGTCGCGCCAAGGACCTGGGCTCCGCCGCGGTGCATCTGTCCCTGTTGCAGGTCCCGCTGGTCTGGGGCCTGATCCTCTTCGGTTAAACCAGAAAAAAGAAACATCTCGCCATGTCAGCTCTCATCTGCGGTTCGCTCGCCTTCGACACGATCATGGTCTTCCCGGGCCAGTTCAAGAACGAAATCCTCCCGGACAAGGTGCATATCCTCAACGTCGCCTTCCTCGTGCCACAGCTGCGCCGCGAGTACGGTGGCACCGCTGGCAACATCGCCTACAACCTCAAGCTGCTGGGCGGCGAGGGGTATCCGATGGGCACGGTTGGCAAGGATTTCGATCGCTACGCCGAGTGGCTCGACAAGAACGAGATCTCCCGCAAGTACATCAAGGTCATCGACGAGGCTTACACCGCGCAGGCCTACATCACCACTGATCTCGACGACAACCAGATCACGGCCTTCCATCCGGGTGCGATGAACCATGCGCATACCCAGGCGGTTCCGACCAAGGGCATCAAGGTCGGCACGGTGTCGCCGGACGGCCGCGACGGCATGATCCAGCACGCGAAGCAGTTCTTCGAGGGTGGCATTCCGTTCCTGTTCGATCCCGGCCAGGGCCTGCCGATGTTCAATGGTGATGAGCTGAAGAGCTTCATCACCCAGGCCTCGTACGTCGCGGTCAACGACTACGAATCCGAGGTGCTGATGGATCGCACCGGCTGGACGCTGAAGCAGATTGCCGAGCGCGTCGACGCGTTGATCGTGACGCGCGGCGGCAAGGGCTCGCAGATCTTTGCCAAGAACAAGCTCTATGAGATTCCGTGCGCCAAGGCCGATTCGCTGACCGATCCCACCGGCTGCGGTGACGCGTTCCGCGGCGGGTTGCTCTACGGCCTGCAGAAGGGTCTGGATTGGGAGACCACCGGGCGCATTGCCTCGCTGATGGGCGCCTACAACATCGAGCGCCCGGGCACGCAGAACCACCACTTCACGATGGATCAGTTCAAGCTGCGCTTCAAGAAGGAATTCCGCTACGACCTCGTCTGACCCGGAAAAGCCCCTCCCGTGAGCGAAAGCCTGAAGCCGCTGCGACTCAACGCTCACGCGGATCGACGCCTGCGTGTCGGGCATCTGTGGATCTACAGCAACGAGGTCGATGTCGCCAAGACACCGCTGAAGGCCTTCACGCCCGGTGAGCTGGTGCGGGTCGAAGATGCGCGTGGCAAGTCGCTGGGCATCGCCTACCTGAATCCGAATACGTTGCTGAGCGGGCGCATCCTCAGCAGCAAGTCGGACGCGGTAATCGACGCGACCTGGTTCCTGCGGCGACTGCAATCGGCGCTGGCGTTGCGCGAGCGTCTGTATGCCGAGCCGTACTACCGCCTGGTCTACGGCGAGTCCGACGGCTTGCCGGGCCTGATCGTCGACCGTTATGGCGATTATCTGTCGGTACAGATCACGACCGCCGGCATGGAGCGCCTGAAACCGTTCCTGCTCGACGCCCTGCAGCAACTGCTGCAGCCGCGCGGCATCGTGCTGCGCAACGACAGCAGCTCACGCGAGCAGGAACAGCTGCCGGCCGAGAACGACGTCATCGGCACCGTGCCGGACACGGTCGAGATCGTCGAAGACGGTGTGCGTTATGCAGTCGCCCTGGCCGCCGGGCAGAAGACCGGGTTCTTCTACGACCAACGCGACAATCGCGGTCGCCTGCGCCGCTACGTGGCCGGCAAGTCGGTACTGGACGTCTTCAGCTACGTCGGCGCCTGGGCGCTGCGGGCAGCGCACTACGGTGCCAGCGCCGTCACCTGCCTGGACGCCTCGCAGCCGGCGCTGGACGCGGCGCAGGTCAACGCGCGGCTCAATGGCGTGTCGCTGGAGACGATCCGGGAGGATGCGCTGGCGGGTCTCAAGGCCCTGCGCGGGGCCGGCCGGAGCTTCGACGTCATCGTGGTCGACCCTCCGGCGCTGATCAAGCGCAAGAAGGATGTCGATGCCGGTCAGGAGCACTACGCCGCCCTCAACCGGGCCGCGATGCAGCTGCTGTCCGCGGATGGCATCCTGATCGCCTGCTCCTGCTCGCATCACCTGGAAACGGAGCAGCTGCAGCGCCTCCTGCTGCGCGAGTCCAAGACGCTGGGCCGCCGGCTGCAGATCCTGGAACAGGGCGGGCAGGGGCCGGACCACCCGGTGCACCCGGCGATCCCGGAGACCCGGTACCTGAAGGGCTTCGTCTGCCGCGTTGTCAGCGGCTGAAAGCTTCATCTTCCCGCCGGTACAATGCCGGCCATGCTTATCCATCCCGCTATTGATCCGGTCGCCCTGAAGCTCGGGCCGCTGGCCGTGCACTGGTACGGCCTCATGTATCTGCTCGGCTTTCTGGGCTTCTGGTGGTTCGGCACGCGGCGGGCCCGACATCCGCAGTTCCAATGGCCTCAGGAGCGGGTGTCCGATCTGCTGTTCTACGGTGTGCTGGGCGTGATTCTCGGCGGGCGCATCGGCTACACGGTGTTCTACAACTTCGGCGCATTCCTCGCCGACCCGCTGATGCTCTTCCGCATCTGGGAAGGTGGCATGTCCTTCCACGGTGGCCTGATCGGCGTGCTGGTGGCAATCGGCTGGTTCGCGCGCGTGCACAAGCTGCG
>JBEIOK010000020.1:0-29444 GCA_040377605.1 Nevskiaceae bacterium
ACAACTGCTAGATTTGACGGCAAGCAATTGAGCCGTCTAGAGTTTGCCCATTCAGGCGTAACCCGCGGGGAAGGTGTCGCCATGCGCAAGTATAACCGTTCGATCTGGCTGGACTGCGTGGCTGCGATGGCAGTCTGCGCGCTGGCGGGTTGCGCCACGCAAACCGGCCAGCGCACGGCCTACGGAACCGATGAGCCCGCGGGTGCGCCCGCTGCGGGTGCTGCGTCTGCCACGCCCAAGACCATGGCCGCCGCGCCGGTCGTGGAGCCGGCGGCCGCCGCACCCATCGCGTTGCGCGAGGAACAGCCGCTGCGCTACGTGGTCAAGAAGGGCGACACGTTGTGGGGCATTGCCAACCACTTCCTGAAGGAAGCCTGGCAGTGGCCCGAAATCTGGTACGTCAACGACCAGGTTCGCAATCCGCATCTGATCTACCCCGGCGATGTGCTCACGCTGATCTGGAAGGATGGCCGTCCGCGCGTGGTCAAGAGCGAGGGCGTCAGCGCGCTGAATGTCGAGTACCTCGCGCCGCAGGTTCGCGAGCTGCCGCTGGACGGCGCGATTCCGACGATTCCCATCGAGGCAATCCGCGACTTCCTGCGGGGACCGCGGCTGGTCGATGCGGACGCGCTCAAGGAGGCGCCGTACGTGCTCGCGTTCTTCGAGCCGCATGTCGTCGAAGGTGCTGGCGCGTCGGTCTACATCCAGGCGGTCAAGGATCGCGAGCAGCAGCGGTATGAGTCGGTCCGCCTGGGCGAGAAGTATGTCGACCCGGATTCCGGTGACCTGCTGGGCTGGGAGGCCACGCCCGTCGCGGATATCGAGATGCGCCAGTTCGGGGATCCTTCCACCGGTTTGATCACGCGCAGTTCGCGGGAATCGCGCGCGGGCGATCGTCTGATCAAGCCGCTGGCCGAGAGCTTCGACGCCAACTTCTATCCGCACGCACCGACCAAGCCGGTGAAAGGCCGCATCATCTCGCTGTTCGACGCGCTGTCGCAGTCCGGACAGTACCAGGTGGTGACGATCAACAAGGGTGCCCAGGACGGCATGGAGGCGGGCCACGTGCTTAGCATCCTGCAGTCGAAACGCACGGCCAAGGATCCCTACACCAGCCGCGTTGTGAAGCTGCCGGACCTGTACGCCGGCACGCTGATGCTGTTCAAGGTCGAGTCACGCGTCTCCTACGGCCTCATCATGGAGGCGGTGCGCGAAATCCACGCGCTGGATTCGGTCGAGCGTCCGGATCCCGGACAGCAGCGGTAGCACCTCCACGGGTTCGGCCTGGTGTCCGCTGAACTCGTTCCCTGGCTCCGGTTACTGCGCACGCCCGGCGTCGGCCCGGCGACGGTGTACCGGCTGATCGAGACGCTGGGCGACCCCGATGCACTGACGGCCGCGGGCCTGCCGGAGCTGCGCCGCGCGGGCTTCACCGAAACCCTCAGCCGGGCCTGGCAGACGGTGCCAGAGACCGACATCGCCGCCGATCTGGCCTGGCTGGAGCTGCCGGGCCGGCACATCCTCCGGTTCCACGATCCCGCCTACCCCCAGCAATTGCGCGAAATTGCGCAACCGCCTCCGCTGGTATTCGTGCAGGGTGACGTCGAGTTGCTATTGCTGCCCCAGCTGGCCATGGTCGGTGCGCGCTCCGCCACCCCGCAGGGGCTGGAGAACGCGCAGGCCTTTGCTGCCGAGCTGGCCCGGCGCGGTTTCGTGATCACCAGCGGCCTGGCGCTGGGCATTGACGGTGCGGCGCATCGGGGCGCCCTGCAGGCGGCGGGCGGCACGGTGGCCGTCTGCGCTACCGGCTTGGACCGTGTGTATCCGGCGCGGCACCAGGCGCTGGCGCGCGAGATCGCCGCCCAGGGCGCGCTGGTGTCCGAGTTCCCGATCGGGGTGCCGGCACTGGCCGAGAATTTTCCGCGACGCAACCGCATCATCTCGGGGCTGGCGATGGGCGTGCTCGTGGTCGAGGCGGCGCGCGAGTCTGGCTCGCTGATCACTGCCCGGCAGGCGGTCGAGCAAGGGCGTGAGGTGTTCGCCATTCCGGGCTCGATCCACAACCCGATGGCGCGCGGCTGCCATGCGCTGATCCGGCAGGGCGCCAAGCTGGTGGAGACCGTGGATGATCTGCTGGAGGAGCTCGGCCCCCTGCTGGGCCGGCATCCGGGGCGACGCGCGGTGGCATCGACGGTGCCGGCGACGGCGCCCGTGCCGCCCTCCGATCCGGTGCAGGCAGAGATTTTGCTTGCCCTAGGAGACGACACGCTGACGCTGGAGGCCCTGGCGGCGCGGACCGGGCGGACGGTATCGGCGCTGCAGGTGGCGTTGACGGGGTTGGAACTGGAGGACCGGGTCGCGGTCGCATCCGGAGGGCGCTATCAGCGGATGCATCGACGCTGAGGGGGAGGTCAGGGGATCCCGGGCGTCAGGAAATATCCCCTACACTGGAAATGATGTGCACGAACGGAGCCAGCCGATGAAAGAGACGGTCCTCGATGTGCTGATGTACCTGTTCGAGAACTATCAGGAAGGGGAATTCTCCGACTCCGACAACCAGGACACGCTGCTCGAAGAGCTGATTGCGGCGGGGTTCCCGAACGAAGAGGTCCGCAGCGCTTTTGCCTGGCTGGATGGACTGGCGCAGCAACGACAGCTGCCGCTGGTCTTCGGCCCCAGCCGGTCTCTGCGGCTTTACACGCGGGAGGAGACTTCCAAGCTTTCGGCCGAATGCCGGGGCTTCCTGATGTACCTGGAGCAGCTGGGCATCATCGGTGCGCCGGCGCGCGAACTGGTGATCGATCGTCTGATGGCGCTGCAGGAGGATGTCGACCTGGAGCGTGTGAAGTGGGTCTGCCTGCTGGTGATGATGAACGAGCCGGAAGCCGACGAGGCGTTCGGCCATCTGGAAGAGCTGGTTTACTACCACGGCGAGTTCAAGCACTGACCCCGTCGGCTTGGGCTTGACAGTGCGCAACCTGCGCGCGCACGCGTGCGCGCGCGGTTGGCTGGACTTTCCCGATCGCTTCCGCTTATAAGGCGCCCACCGCAGCCACGAGGCTCCGGCTCACGTATGCCGAGCTACATGACAAAGAATCTGGTCATCGTCGAATCGCCCGCCAAGGCCAAGACGATCAAGAAATACCTGGGCAAGGACTTTGAAGTCCTGGCTTCCTACGGCCATGTGCGCGATCTGGTGCCCAAGGACGGCGCGGTCGACGTGACCAACGGTTTTGCGATGAAGTACCAGATCATCGACAAGAACGAAAAGCACGTTCGCGCCATCGTTTCCGCCCTCAAGGACGCCGACGAGCTCTGGCTCGCGACCGACCCTGATCGCGAGGGGGAGGCGATTTCCTGGCATCTGGCCGAATTGCTGCGCGAGAAGAACGTGCTCAAGGGCAAGCCGGTCAAGCGCGTCGTGTTCTACGAGATCACGCAGCGCGAGGTGCAGCAGGCAATCCAGACGCCGCGCGAAATCTCGGAAGATCTGGTCAACGCCCAGCAGGCGCGCCGCGCACTCGATTATCTGGTGGGCTTCAATCTCTCGCCGCTGTTGTGGCGCAAGGTGCAGCCGGGTCTGTCGGCGGGCCGCGTGCAGAGTCCTGCGCTGCGGCTGATCTGCGAACGCGAGCTGGAAATCCGCGCCTTCGTGCCGCGCGAATACTGGTCGCTGGAGGCCGAGGTCGAGAAGACTGGGCAGCGCTTCAGCGCCAAGCTGATCGAGCTCGATGGTCGCAAGGTCGAGCAGTTCACGCTGACCAATGCCATCGGTGCCGCCAGCGCCAAGACGATGGTGCAGAAGGCTGCGGCGGGGCAGTTGCGCGTGGCCGCCGTCGACAAGAAGCAGCGCCGCCGCAATCCGGCGCCGCCGTTCACGACCTCGACGCTGCAGCAGGAGGCCAACCGCAAGCTCGGGTTCTCCGCGAGCCGCACGATGCGGGCGGCCCAGCAACTGTATGAAGGTGTAGACGTCGAGGGCGAGACCTTCGGCTTGATCACCTACATGCGTACTGACTCCGTGAACCTGTCGCAGGACGCGCTGGCCGAGATCCGCACCGTGATCCCGCAGCAGTTCGGCGCCAAGGCGTTGCCGGCCGAGGCGCGCGTCTACAAGACCAAGTCGAAGAATGCGCAGGAAGCGCACGAGGCCGTGCGCCCGACCTCGGCCGCGCGGCTGCCCAAGGACATCGCCAGGTACCTGCAGCCCGATCAGGCCAAGCTCTATGAACTGATCTGGAAGCGCACGGTCGCCAGCCAGATGGAGCAGGCCGTCTACGACACGGTCGCCGCGGAACTGCGCGCTGGTGACAGGCACGCCTTCAAGGCCAATGGCTCGACGCTGGTGGAGCCGGGCTTCATCGCGGCCTACACGCAGAGTTTCGATACGCCCACCGGCAAAGAGGACGATGACGACGACAAGCGTCTGCCGCCGCTGGAAGTCGGCGAGCTGCTGACGCTGGCCGACCTCATCGCTGATCAGCATTTCACCGAGCCGCCGCCGCGCTACACTGAGGCCTCGCTGGTGAAGACGCTGGAGGAATACGACATCGGTCGTCCGTCGACCTACGCCTCGATCATCTCGACGCTGCAGGCGCGGGATTACGTGCGCCTGGAGGGCAAGGCGTTCTCGCCGACCGACGTCGGCCTGATCGTCAACAAATTCCTGACCGACCATTTCACGCAGTACGTCGACTACGAGTTCACCGCGCGTCTGGAAGACAATCTCGACGCGGTATCGCGCGGCGAGAAGAAGTGGCAGCCGCTGCTGGCCGAGTTCTGGCAGTCGTTCAAGCCGCGGGTCGATGAAAAGATGGAGCTGTCGCGCAAGGAGGTTTCGGAAGCGCGGATCATCGGCACCGATCCGGTCAGCGGCAAGCAGGTTTCTGCGCGTCTCGGCCGTTATGGGCCTTTCGTGCAGATTGGCATCAAGGACGATACCGACAAGCCGCGGTTTGCCTCGTTGCGCGCCAATCAGCGCATCGACACGATCACGCTGGACGACGCACTCGCGCTGTTCCGCCTGCCGCGCAAGCTCGGCGCCTTGCCCAGCGGCGAGGAGGTCGAGGTCAACATCGGCCGCTTCGGACCTTATGCGCGTCATGGCAGCAGCTTCGTGTCGCTGAAGAAGGAAGACGACCCGTACACGGTCGAGTTGCCGCGGGTGATCGAGTTGATCGAGCAGAAAGCCGCGGCGCTGGAAGCTGCGACCATGCGCGTGTTTGGCGACACCGGCATCAAGATCATCAAGGGTCGGTTCGGGCCCTACATCACCGACGGCAAGCGCAAAGCCCGCATTCCGAAGAACAAGACGGTCGAAGACCTCAGCGTGTTCGAGTGTGAGGCGTTCCTGGCGGAGGCCGAGAAAGCCGCGCCGACCAAGGGCAAAGGCAAGAAGGCGCCGGCCCGGAAGGCTGCGCCGGCGGCCGAAGCCAAGCCTGCAGCGAAGGCGGCCAAGAAGGTCGTGAAGAAGGCGACCAAGAAAACGGCCAAGAAAGCAGCCAAGAAGGCGGCGAAGAAGAAGGCCTGATGATGGACGTCGCTCCCTGGCATCTGCGCGCTGCGATGCATGCGCTGTCCGTGGGCGATGTCATCGCCTGCCCGACCGAGGCCGTCTGGGGTCTGTCCTGCGCGGCCAGCAGCCAGCGCGGCGTCATGCGACTGCTCGAACTCAAGCAGCGCGACTGGCGCAAGGGCCTGATTCTGGTCGCCTCCAGCCTTGAACAGTTGCTCCCGTACATCGAGTTGCCGTCGAGCAATGCGCTGAAGCGCGCGACGGCCACCTGGCCCGGCCCTGCGACCTGGGTGTTCCCGGCGTCTCCGACCGTGCCGCTGTGGCTGACCGGCGAGCACGACACGATCGCGGTACGGGTGAGCGCGCATCCCGTCCTGCGCGCGCTGTGTAACCGCTGGGGCGGGCCGCTGGTTTCGACCAGTGCCAATCCCACCGGGCGTGAGCCCGCGAGGGGCATCACCGAGGTGCGCCTGTACTTCAAGGAGGCGATCGAGGTGCTGGTTCCCGGCGCGCTCGGCGGATTGGCGAAGCCCACGACGATTCGCGACGTCGCCACCGGTCACATCCTGCGTCGATGAGCAGCGCGGTCGATATCGGCGCGGTCGAAACCTACTTGCAGGCGTTGCAGACCCGCATCTGCGCGGCATTCGAGACGCTGGAACCCTCCGCCCGCTTTGTGCGCGATCGCTGGCAGCGGGAGGCGGGATCGGCGTTGGGCGCCGGCGGCGGGCGCACCCATGTGCTGGAGGGTGGTGCGCTGTTCGAGCGTGCGGGCGTGGCGTTCTCCGATGTCAGTGGCTCGAAGCTGCCGCCATCGGCCACGCAGGCGCGCCCGGAACTCGCCGGCCGCTCGTATCGTGCGATGGGCGTGTCGCTGGTGATCCACCCGCGCAACCCGCACGTGCCGACCTCGCATGCCAACGTCCGATGCTTCGTCGCGGAAAAGCCCGGCGAGCCCCCTGTGTGGTGGTTTGGCGGGGGCTTCGATCTGACCCCCTACTACGGTTACGACGAAGATGCGCGGCATTGGCATGCGCAGGCCCGTGCCGCCTGCGAGCCGTTCGGGGCCGAGCTGTACCCGCGGCTGAAGCGGTGGTGTGACGACTACTTCTTCCTCAAGCATCGCAGCGAGCCCCGCGGCATTGGCGGCCTGTTCTTCGACGACTGGCACGCCACCGGCTTTGAACAGAGCTTTGCCTTGATGCGCAGCGTCGGCGATCACTACCTGCCGGCGTATCTGCCCATCGTCGAGCGCCGCCACGAAACCCCGTATGGCGAGCGCGAGCGCCAGTGGCAGCTCTATAGGCGCGGTCGCTATGTCGAGTTCAACCTGGTCTGGGATCGCGGCACCCTGTTCGGGCTGCAATCGGGGGGGCGCACCGAGTCGATCCTCATGTCGATGCCGCCAGCGGTGGAGTGGCGCTACGACTTTCATCCGGAGCCCGACACGCCGGAGGCGACGCTGCTGGATCGTTTCCTGCAGCCGCGAGACTGGCTGGCCGGTTGATTCCGCGAGCGGTGCCATAATCCGGTCATGACCCTGACCGAACTCCGTTACCTGGTGAATCTCGACAAGGAACGTCACTTCGGCCGTGCCGCCGAACGCTCCTTTGTCTCGCAGCCGACCTTGTCGGTCGCGCTGAAGAAACTCGAAGACCAGCTCGGCGTGATCCTGTTCGAGCGCAACCGTGGTGAGGCCAAGCCGACGCCGGTGGGCGAGCGCATCATCACGCAGGCCAAGCGCGTGCTGGCCGAGGCCAAGCTGATCGAGGATCTGGCGCGTGCCGGTCGCGACGAGCTGACGGGTCCGCTGCGCTTCGGTGCGATCTATACCGTCGGGCCGTACCTGCTGCCGAACCTGGTACCGCTGCTGCGCGAACGGGTGCCGCAAATGTCGCTGGTGATCGAGGAGAACTTCACCGCCAAGCTGCTCGAGCAGCTGCGTGACAACGAACTCGACGTGATCACGGTCGCGCTGCCGGTCGATCTCAACGGGCTCGCGGCCTGGCCCCTGTACGACGAGGACTTCGTCGTGCTGGTGCCGCCGGACCATCGCTGGGCCGACGCTGCGCAGATTCCCGCCAAGCAACTGGCGGGTGAACCCCTGCTGCTGCTGGGGCCGGGACACTGCTTCCGTGAACAGGTGATTGAGGCCTGCCCCAAATGCCTGGATGCAGATGCCGAGAGCGGACATCCGCAGACCGGATCCAGTCTGGAAACGATCCGTCACATGGTGGTCGGAGGGCTGGGGATCACGGTGTTGCCGCAGTCTTCGACCGACAACCGTCCCGAGGATCGGACGCGGCTGATCGCCCGACCCTTTGCAACGCCGGCACCGCACCGGCGCATCGCACTGGTCTGGCGCAAGACCTTCCCGCGGCGCAAGGCCATCGCCGCGCTGCGCCAGGCGATTCTCGACTCGGGCATGAAGGGCGTGCGCTATCTGCCGGATGAGGCGATGCCGCCCGAGTAGCGCCGGGATTTCTTCGGCAACAACGCAAACGGCCCGCTGACGCGGGCCGTTTGCTTGCAGCAGGTCGCGTGAAGCTCAGCGGGCGGAATGGCCCTTGAGCTCAACCTTGACCTTCTCGTGTGCGGCCAGTCCGGCGTAGTACTGCTTCAGTACGGCGAGCACTTCCGGGCGGCTGAACTGCGCCGGCACGTCACCGTCCTCGGACAGCAGCTTGCGCAGCTTGGTGCCGGACAACAGCAGGCGATGCGATTCATCGTGCGGGCAGGTCTTGCTGGAGGCCATGCCTTCGCAGGCATCACAGTAGAACGTCCAGTCAATCTTCAGCGGCTTGGTTTCCAGCGCGTCGGCCGGGATCTCGTCGAAGATGTGCTGCGCGTCGAACGGACCGTAGTAGTCGCCGACGCCCGCGTGGTCACGGCCGACGATCAGCCAGGCGCAGCCGTAGTTCTGGCGGAACAGCGCATGCAGCAGGGCTTCGCGCGGACCGGCGTAGCGCATGTCCAGCGGGTATCCGGACTGGATCACGGTGTTCTTGACGAAGTACTTCTCGATCAGCACGGCAATCGCGTCCTGACGGACTTCGGCCGGGATATCGCCGGGCTTGAGCTTGCCCAGCAGCGAGTGGACCATCACGCCATCGCAGACCTCGACCGCAATCTTGGCCAGGTACTCATGGCTGCGATGCATCGGGTTGCGGGTCTGGAACGCGGCGACCTTCTTCCAGCCGCGCTTCTCGAACTCGGCGCGGGTCTGCGCGGGCGTCATGTACATCTCGCCATACTGGCTCGGGAACTCGGCCTCGCTGAGAACCTTCACCGGGCCGGCGAGGTTGATCTCCCCCTGCTCCAAGACCATCTTCACGCCCGGATGCGCCGCATCGGTGGTGCGATAGACCGCCTGGCATTCGTGCACCTTGTCGATCGTGTACTGCTCCTGGACCGTCATGGTCGCGAGGATCTCGTTACGCTCGGGATCGAACAGGGCCACATCAGCGCCGATCTTCAGCGCATCCGCGGTCGCCTTGTCGGTCGACAGCGTGATCGGGATGGGCCAGAACAGACCGTTGGCCATGGTCATGGTGTCGCAGACGCCCTGCCAGTCGGCCTTGGTCATGAAGCCGGTCAGCGGGGTGAAGCCGCCGATGCCCAGCATGATCAGGTCGCCGGCCTCGCGCGAGGAGACGTTGACGCGAGGCAGCGTGGCTGCGCGCTTCAGTTCGGCTTCGCGGGCAGCGCCTTCGAGCAACAACGGCTTGAGTGCGCCGCCGCCATGCGGCTTGACGAGCTGGGACATCGGGAATCCTCGAGTGGATGCAGGCAAAAAACGGAAAAGACGTCAGGGGCGCAATTCTAGCCAAGCAGCATCTTCAGCCCAATCACGCAAAGTAATGAGGCGAAGGCGCGTTTGAGCAACGGGGGCGACAGGCTGTGGGCCAGCTTCGCGCCCAGCGGGGCGGTACTGACGCTGGCAACGGCCAGTCCGGCAAAGGCGCCAAGGCTGACGTAGCCGAGGTGCAGGCCCGGCAATTCGGCATGGCCCCAGCCGGTGATGACGAAGCCCAGCGCGCCGGCCCAGGCGATCGGGACTCCGCCGGCGGCGGCCGTGCCGACCGCCTGGTGGATCGGCAGCCCGCGTGCGGTCAGGTAGGGCACGGTCAGCGAGCCGCCGCCGATCCCGATCAGCGACGACAGCAGGCCGATGATGCCGCCCGCGCCCAGCAACTCCGGCGCCGGCGGGTCTCGCGGCACGTCAACGCGCGGGCTATCGGGTTTGAAGGTTTTCCAGAACATCTGCGCCGAGACCAGCAGGGCGCCGACGGCGACGATGCGCTTGAGCGCATCGCCGCTGAGCTGATCGGCCACCCAGGCACCGATCAGGGCGCCGATCGCCAGCCCGGTGGAAAACCGCCAGAACACCGGCCAGCGCACGCCGCCGCGCCGGTGATGCGACCAGGTTGACGAGATCGAGGTCAGGCCGATCACTGCGAGCGAGGTGCCGATCGCGCTCTGCATGTAGACCTCGGGACCGAAGCCCTGCAGGGGTAGCACGAAGGCCAGCGCCGGCACCATGATGAGGCCACCGCCGACCCCGAACAGGCCAGCGAGCACGCCGGCAATCGTGCCGGTGACGAGGAAGATCAGCAGCTGTTCCACGAGGGCCGTCCGGGATCGAGGAGTGAACTAAACTCTGCGGGCCGGCATCGTACCCCATGATGAAGCCCTTTCTCCCCATTCTGCTGTTGCTGTCGCTGATGAGCAGCGGCGGTGCCGTTGCGAGCACGGACGCGGTGCGCGAGCAGTTTCGCGCCGCGGCGGAGCAAGCCGAACGCCGCCAGCCTGCCGGCGAGGACCGTGCCGCGCTACGCGCATACCTGCTGTATCCGGATCTGCAGGGCCTGCGATTCAAGCAGAGCCTCGGGGGTCCGCTGCCGCCGAGCGACGCGGACGTGCAGCTGTTTCTGCGCCAGCAGCCGGATCTCCCGGTGTCGCGGGAGCTGCAGCGTGAATGGCTGATCGATCTGGCGCGACGCGAGCAGTGGACCACGCTGCTGGCCCAGCTGCCGGCGGATCCCCGCGATCCGACGTTGCTGTGCCATCGTTACCAGGCGCGGATCCGCAGCGGTGACCTGCTGAACCTGCGGGAAGCGCTGGTGGCCTTCTGGGTCCAGGCCCCGCAGATGCCGCAGGCCTGTGTCGCGCCGTTTCAATGGTTGCAGGATCAGCAGTGGCTCGATGCGGGCCACATCGAAGCGCGCGCGCGCAAAGCCCTGACGGAGGGCAACCTCGATCTGGTGGATTTCCTGATGCGTCAGTTGCCGGCGGGGGCTGTCCGCAGCGAGCTGACGCGGTCTGCCCAGTTGCTGCGCGATCCCGCCAAGGGGTTTGCCGCGTATGTGGCAACGCCTGCGCCCGGGTATGACTGGCCGGTGCTGGAGGCCGCATTCTCCCGGCTCGCACGCCGTGATCCGGTGCAGGCCGGCGGGCTGCTGGAGCGATTGTCGCCGTCGCAGCTTGCGGAGCCCACGCGTTATGCCGAGTTGCAGCGCTGGGTCGCACTGGGGCTGGCATGGGACCGGCGTGCCGAAGCACTCAGCTGGTTCTCGCGTCTGCCGCCGGCCGTGCTGGACGATCGTGTCTACGAATGGCGTATCAAGTCGGCGCTGTGGCACGGCCGGCATGAGCAGGCGCTGCAATGGTTGCAGCAACTGCCGCCGGCGATGGCCACCGAACCGCGATGGATCTACTGGCGCGCGCGGCTGACGGAAATGCTGCACCGGGATCCGCAGGCCGCAGCGCTGTATCGCAGCGTGCTCGCCGGCAACGGTTACTACGCCCTGCTGGCCTCGACACGCCTGAACACCGCGCATCGTCCCCTGACGCAGGCGCTGCCGGACGATGCGGCCGTGCGAAAGGCCCTGCTGCAGATGCCCGGTCTGCAGCGGGCCTACGAGCTGTATCGCGTCGACCGCAAGGCCTGGGCCAATACCGAGTGGAACCGCCAGATGGCGATGCTCGATCCCGCCCAGCGCGAGCAGGCTGTGCGGCTGGCGTCGACCTGGGGGTGGCATGTGCAGGCGGTTTCCACGCTGATGCAGACCGCCACCCGCGATGTGTTCGAGATCCTGTATCCCGAAGCTTACGGGCCACAGATCCGCGCTGCGGCGCGCAAGGTCGACCTGCAGCCCGACTGGCTCTACGGCGTGATGCGTCAGGAGAGCCTGTTCGATCCGCGCGCAGTGTCCAGCGCCGATGCGCTGGGCTTGCTGCAGCTGTTGCTGCCGACCGCACGTGGGGTTGCGCGACGCTGGCAGCTGCCGCAGCCGCAGCGTGAGGATCTGTTCCGTCCGGAGATCAACGTGCCGCTGGGCGCGGCCTATCTCCGTGAAATGACGGACCGATTCGACAACCAGTTCCTGCTCACCCTGGCCGCCTACAACGCCGGCCCGAATGCGGTGGCGCGCTGGCTGCCGGAGTCACCGATGGCCGCAGACGTGTGGATCGAAAACGTGCCGTTCAACGAGACGCGCGGGTATCTGCAGAAGATTCTCTGGCACATCGCCGCGCGCAGCTGGCAGGTATCGGGCGAGGCGCACGACATTGCGCCCTTGCTGCAGCCGGTGCGGCGTCCGCCGCCGCGATGACCGCGTGCCGATGAAGCGCTATCTCGTTGGCGGTGCCGTGCGCGACCGTCTGCTCGGCCTCGAGGTGCGGGAGCGCGACTGGGTGGTGGTCGGCACCGATCCGCAGACCATGCTCGATCAGGGCTATCGGCAGGTCGGCAAGGATTTCCCCGTCTTCCTGCATCCGCAGACCCAGGAAGAGCACGCGCTGGCGCGTACCGAACGCAAATCCGGGCACGGCTATCGCGGCTTCACCGTACAGGCAGGGCCTGACGTCACGCTGCAAGAGGATCTGCAGCGCCGCGATCTGACGGTCAATGCGATCGCCGCCGACGAAGACGGGGGGCTGGTGGATCCCTATGGCGGCGTGCGCGATCTGGATGCGCGTGTCCTGAGACATGTCTCAGGCGCTTTCGCAGAAGACCCGGTGCGGATCCTGCGCACGGCACGGTTTCATGCGCGCTTTGCGCCACTGGGATTTCGTGTGGCGGACGAGACGCTGGCGCTGATGCGCGACATGGTATCCGCAGGTGAGGCAGATCATCTGGTGCCCGAGCGGGTCTGGCAGGAGACGCAGAAGGCGCTGATGCAGGCCGAGCGTCCTAGTGTGTACTTCCAGACACTACGCGCTTGCGGTGCGCTGGCGCGGGTGATGCCGGAACTCGACGCTCTGGCGGGCGTGCCCCAGCGGGCCGACTACCACCCGGAGATCGACAGCCTCGTGCACACGCTGATGTGTGTGGATGCAGCGACGCGCGCGGGTGACAGCCTGGCGGTGCGCTATTGCGCGCTGGTGCATGACCTCGGCAAGGCCCGGACGCCGCAGCACGAGTGGCCTTCGCACCGCATGCACGATGCACGCGGTGTGCCCCTGGTCGAGGCTTTCAGTGCGCGCTTGCGCGTGCCGTCGCTGCTGCGCGAACTGGCACTGATCCATACCCGCGAGCACCTGCTGGTCCATCGCGTTTTCGAGTTGCGCCCGCAGACGCTGCTGGAGTTGCTGGAGCGTATGCAGGGATTGCGCGATGCCGAGCGCTTTGCGCAGCTCCTCGCGGCCTGCGAGGCCGACGCCCACGGCCGGCTCGGATTCGAGGGCTGCGCGTATCCGCAATCGGACTATCTGCGTGCCGCCGCCGCTGCTGCACTGGAGGTCACCAGTGCGCAGGTCGTCGCTGACGGGCATGTCGGCGCGGCGATTGGCGCCGAGCTCAAACGTCGGCGCGTCGAGCGCCTGACGGTGTTCAAGCGCCAGCGTGTCGCCTCACAGGAGCAGTAGCAGCGCACCGCCCAGCGCGAGCCGATACCACGCGAACGGCACATAGCTGTGCCCGGCGATATAGCGCAGCAGCCATTTGACGGCGGCAAAGCCGACCGCAGCGGATACGGCCAGCGCCACGAGGAGTTCGAGCCACGGTTCGTCGGCCGCACTGCCGGCGCGCACGGCCTTGAGCAGTTCATAGGCGGTTGCGGCAAACATCGTGGGAATCCCGACCAGGAAGGCGAACTCGGCGGCACGGGCGCGATGGGTCAGGCCCGCCAGCAGCGCCGCGAAGATGGCGGCCGCGGAGCGAGAGGTGCCGGGAAACACGCCGGCGACGACTTGCGCGACGCCCACTGCGACGGCAACGCGCCAGGTGATCTCGGTCATCACCGGCTGGCCGCGCAGCCAGCGCTCGACCGCGAAGATCACCAGGCCGCCGAGGATCAGGGCCACGGCCACCGGCGCGACGTCGTCGGGCAGCTCGGCACCCGCCAGCTTGGCCGCCAGCCCCAGGGTTGCCGTGACACCGAAGGCGGCTGCGATCTTGAAGGCATGGTCGCGGGTGGCGGCATCGTGCCAGCCCAGCAGCAGTTCCACGATGCGGGCCCGGTAGACCAGTGTCACTGCGAGAATCGCGCCGCACTGGATGGCGATGTTGAACAGATCGGAGCGCGGCCCCAGCCAGTGCTGTGCGATAAGCAGATGGCCGGTGCTGGAGATCGGCAGGAACTCGGTGAGCCCTTCGATGAGGCCCAGCAGGATGGCCGCGAGGAGGGCGTCCACGATGATCGGTACACTCGGCGTTGGAAGGCAGACAGGATAAAGGACGAACGATGGCCACGCCCAAAGTAGTGTTGATCACGGGTGCCGCGCGGCGGATCGGCGCGGCGATCGCGCGCGAACTGCATGCGGCCGGCTGGAACGTGGTGTTGCACGCGCACCGCTCCTACGATGAGGTGGTGGCATTGGCGGACGAGCTCAACGCGCGCCGGCCGGAGTCCGCGCACACGGATCGCACCAACCTGCATGACCCGCTGGAGATCGAGGCGCTGTCTCGCGAAGCGGCGGGCCACTGGCAGCGGCTCGATGCCCTGGTCAACAACGCGTCCACATTTTATCCGACACCGTTCGGCGAGATTCGCCCGGAGCAGTTCGATGAGCTGATCGGCAGCAACCTGCGCGCGCCACTGCTGCTGACGCAGGCCTGTGTCGCCAAGATGCAGCAGGGCGGTGCCGTGCTGAACATCATCGATGTGCATGCACGCAAGCCACAGCGCGGTTACGCGGCCTACACCGCGGCCAAGGCGGGGCTGTGGGCCCTGACCGAAGCGCTGGCGCTGGAGTTGGCACCGCGAGTGCGAGTCAACGGCATCGCGCCGGGTCACATGATGTGGCCCGAGGAAGCGGCCGCGCTCAGTGAATCCCAGCAGCAGTTTGAACTCGGGCGCATTCCATTGGGTCGCCTCGGCGGCGCCGAGGAAATCGCGCGGGCCGCGCGCTTCCTGCTGTCCGAGGACGCGACCTACCTTACCGGTGCCGTGCTGCCGGTCGATGGTGGCGTACGCCTGGCCTGAGGCCGGCTTCAAAATCCAGCAGCCACTGTTTGCGCCACAGGCCGCCGCCGTAGCCGCCCAGCGTGCCTTGGCGGGTAACCAGGCGATGGCAGGGCACCAGGATCGCGATCCGGTTCAGTCCGTTGCAGGTGCCGATGGCGCGTACCGCGCGGGCATGACCCAGCGCCGTTGCATGCTGCGCATAGCTGCGGGTCTTTCCGTACGGGATTTCCCGCAAGGCGGACCAGCTGGCGCACTGCAAGGCGGTCCCCGGATGGTGCAGCGGCACGTCGAAGGCCTGTCGATTGCCCGCGAAGTACGCGGCCAATTCATCGCTCAACTGTTCCAGCACCGGGCTCCTGCGCTCGACGGCGTCGACCCCCAGGCGTGTGCACAGCCGCTGCAGTTGCACGTCGGCCCTGGGCGTGTCGGCGAACTCGAGCAGCACGACGGCGGTGTCCATGGCCGCGGCCCGCAGGGGCCCCAGTGGTGAGGCGAGGTGCGTGAGGCTGAGGCCGGGCAGTCGTGTCATGCGAGCTGCAGGTATTCGACGGTTTCGCCCTGATAGACGCCCTGGGGTCCGTAGCGGCGCTCGTGGTAGTGCACGGCGCCCGTCGTGGTGACCGCCAGCACGGTGCAGCTGCGGGTGCCGTAGCGGTCGCTGCGGATGAACGGCGAGGACAGGAAGCGCTCCATCTCGAGTCCCACGCCCGTGTCGGGGAGCTCGTCGTCGCGTGCCGGCGCATCGTCGGCGAGCTGCGAGAACAGCGTCGTGAAATCTTCATCGCCAGCCGCGCACCAGCGGGCGAGCCCGGTGCGCAGCCGCAACAGCTTGGGCCACGGCGTATCCAGCGAGGCATTGCTGACTGCGTGGATGCCCGGCCGCAGGACCTGCTGCTGCGGGTGGGGCGTATTGCTGCTGTAGATCACGCGGGTGGCGTCGCCGGTCAGCAGGTTGTAGCCCGCGTATCGCGCCGCGTCGGCGGTGAGCGCCTGCACATAGGCGTCGGCCGAAGTGGAGCTGCGCAGATACTCTGCAACCAGTCGACCGCGTGAGGGCGCCAGGGGGTCGGGCGGCACCATCCGCCGCACGTTGGTCACAGCGGCCCAGCGGCCGTCTCGCGCCAGCGCCATCCAGCTGCCATGTTGCTGCAGGTCGCGCCCACCGAAGAGGTCGGGCGCGTCGTCCCACCAGCTGGCGGGCGCGCTGGGGCGTGCGTGGAACTCATCGCGATTGGCAGTGACGACCAGGCGATAGCGGGGGTGGGCGTGCAGGGCCAATGCGATCAGACACATGGGATTCAGCTTGGGTGTTGGAGAAAGCGGCTGTCAATCGCCTATGCTCGTCGCCATGGACACCGCAGCGCTGGACGAATACGAACGCGCGCGTCTCGACGAGATTCTGGCCTGGCGCGACGCGCAACCAGACTGGGGCACGCGGGTAATGGCGCGCCCCGGTCAGGCGGCGGCGATGGCCGCCCAGCGCCTGGTCCCGGTCTCGGCGCTGCGCGCGGCACTGGCCGGGCTGGAGCGGGCTGCCGGCCGGGTGGCCAGCCGCCGCGATGTGCTGCGCGATGCCGGGGCCGAGACGCTCGCCGAGATCGACGCGCTGAGTCTCCCGCAATGCGATGCCCTAGCGCGTCGCGTCGCGCGTCGCGGGCTGATCCTGGGGGGTGCGGGCGGTGCGGTGTTCGGGGTGGCGGGTGCTGCCGGCATGGTGGCCGATGTGCCGGCGCTGCTGACCCTGGCCCTGCGCACCATTCACCGCACGGCGTATTGCTATGGCGAGGATTGGCTGCTGCCCGAGCATCGCGCGCTGCCGATCGGTGTGTTCGCGTTGGCTTCGGCAAACAGTCTGGAGGAGAAGCAGTCGGCCTGGGCCGCGTTGCAGCAGGGCACGGCCCTGCTGGACTCGGCGTGGCGCGACGGCGTGGAGCGCGTCGCTGAGCGCGAGCTGGCCAAGGAAGCAACCCAGTTCAGCCTTCAGACGCTGGCCACGCGCATCAGCTCGCACCTAGGCACGCGCAAGGCGGCCGGTACCGTGCCTCTGCTCGGGGCTGTCATCGGGGGTGCCATCAACGCGGGCTACATCCACGACATCGGCAAGGTCGCCCGGTATGTCATGCAGGATCGCTGGCTGCATCGACGACACGCGACCCCCGCGCCGCGCCGCCCTCGCCGCGTCCCTTGAAGCCGGCGGTCGGCACGCCTGTTAGGCCGCGGTGATTGCCGCGCCGCATCGCGAGCCGTAAGCTTTTGTGCATTGCACAAAAAGTATGCGGCTTGCCGCCACGGTGAAAAAGCGATGGAAAATCAGCATCATGTCGTGATCGTCGGAGGCGGCTTCGGCGGCTTGCACGCGGCACGGGAGCTGGGTCGTGCCGGCTGTCAGGTGACCCTGCTCGACAAGCGCAACTTCCAGCTCTTCCAGCCGCTGCTGTATCAGGTCGCCACCGGCGCCATCCCGCCGGGCGACATCGCGATCCCGCACCGGGTGGTGTTGCGCAAATACCGCAATGTCACCTGCTTCGCCTCGACCGCCTACGACCTGGATCCGGATGCGCGGCTGCTGCGACATGAACACGGCGAGTTGCGGTACGACACGCTGATCGTCGCCACCGGCGTCAAGCATCACTATTTCGGGCGCGAGAGCTGGCGAGCTCACGCGCCCGGTCTGAAAACGGTGGAGCATGCGCTGGAGATCCGCCGCAAGCTGTTCCAGGCCTTTGAACTGGCCGAGATGAGCGACGATCCGGTCGAGCGCGCGCGGCTGATGACCTTCGTGATCGTTGGCGCGGGTCCGACGGGGGTGGAACTGGCCGGCGCCATCGGCGAACTCGCGCAGAAAACCATGGTGCAGGATTTCCGCCGGATCGATCCGCGTCAGGCGCGCATCCTGCTGGTCGAAGGAGCCCCCGCGGTGCTGCCGGTCTACGACGACAAGCTGCGCGTCGCCGCGCGGCGCCATCTGGAGGCGCTGGGCGTGACCGTGCGGACCGGCACACTGGTCGAGGACCTCGGCCCGGATTTTGTGCGCATGCGTGCGGGCGATACCGTGGAAACCGTCCAGGCTGCCACCATCCTGTGGGCAGCGGGGGTGCGGGCTTCCTATTTCGGCGAGGTGCTGGCGGAGCGTACCGGGGCGCTACTGGATCGGGGCGGTCGCGTCGCCGTGGGCAGCGACTGCGCATTGCCCGGTCGGCCGGAGATCTTCGTGATCGGCGACTTGGCGCGACTCAAGGACGCCACCGGTCGCGAGGTGCCGGGTCTGGCGCCGGCCGCGATCCAGCAGGGTCGCTACGTGGCCCGCGTGCTGCGCGCGCGCCTCGCTGGTCGTGCCCAGCCCCAGCCTTTCCGGTATCGCGACATGGGGTCGATGGCCGTGATCGGCATGAACCGAGCGGTCGGCGACCTGCGCGTGATGCGCGTGACCGGGGTCTTTGCCTGGTTCGTGTGGGCTTTTGTGCATGTGATGTCGCTGATCGATGTCGAGCAGCGCATGCGCGTGTTTCTGCAGTGGAGCTGGAAGTACTTCACCCGCAAGGAAGGTGATCGCCTGATCACCGGCGCGCCGCCCCAGACCCGGACCCTGCGCAGCCTGCACGGCAACGATGCAGCGGGGACCCGCCGCGCCGCCTGACTCGGGCAGGTTCACGCCGGCGTCACACGCCTGTCATAGACTGAGGCTTGGCAATTCCGTGATGCCCCTGTCCATGACCAAGAAGCCGCCCGAGCTGGAACTGCAGGCCTCCGACCTGTTCCTCAGCCGCGAACTGTCGCTGCTGGAGTTCAACCGGCGTGTCATGGCGCAGGCCCTGGATGAGTCGGTGCCGTTGCTGGAGCGCCTCAAGTTCCTGTGCATTTCGAGTTCCAATCTCGACGAGTTCTTCGAGATCCGCGTGGCGGGCTTGCAGCAGATGGCAGAGCTGTCGCCGAACCAGCGCGCCGCCGACGGCATGTCTCCGGCCGAGACGCTGACGGCTATCAGCAAGCGCGCGCATGAGCTGGTCTCCGAGCAGTACCGCGTGTTCAACGACGTCATCATTCCAGCACTGGAGCGCGAGCGCATTCGCTTCGTGCGTCGCAGCGACTGGAGTGTCGAGCAGGACGCCTGGCTCAAGAGCTACTTCCAGAACGAGCTGGCACCGGTGCTGTCGCCCATGGGACTGGATCCGGCGCATCCGTTTCCGCGCATTCTCAACAAGTCGCTGAACTTTATCGTGCAGCTGTCGGGCAAGGATGCTTTCGGGCGCAACACCGGCTTTGCCATCGTGCAGGCGCCGCGCGCCCTGCCGCGGCTGATCCAGATCCCGCCGGATGTGCTGGGCAGCGGTCCTTACGATTTCGTGTTCCTGTCCTCGGTCATCCACGCCTATGTGGACGAGCTGTTCCCCGGCATGGAGGCCAGCGGCTGCTATCAGTTCCGGCTCACGCGCAACTCCGACCTGCTGGTCGACGAGGAAGAAACCAAGGATCTGATGGAGGCGCTGGAAGGCGAGCTCTCGCAGCGACAGTGGGGCGACATCGTGCGTCTGGAAGTCGCGCACAACTGTCCTGAGCAGATGTGGCAGTACCTGATGGATGTTGCGCAGCTGACGCCGGGCGATGTGTATCAGGTCAACGGACCGGTGAACCTGCATCGCCTGATGGCGATCCCGGATCTGATCGACCGTCCGGATCTCAAGTACGCACCTTTCACGCCCCGCCTGCCCAAGGCGTTGTCTGGTGAGCTGTTCCAGGCGATCCGCGACCGCGATCACCTGCTGCATCACCCCTATGATTCGTTTGCGCCGGTCGTCGAGTTTCTGCGTCAGGCTGCACGTGATCCCAAGGTGCTGGCGATCAAGCAGACGCTGTATCGCACCGGCGACAAGTCAGCGATTGTCGATGCGCTGATCGAAGCGGCGAGCAACGGCAAGGAGGTCACGGTTGTCGTTGAGCTGCGTGCACGCTTCGACGAGGCCAACAACATCGACCTAGCGGAACAGCTGCAGGAAGTCGGTGCGCACGTGGTCTACGGCGTCGTTGGCTACAAGACGCACGCCAAGATGTGCCTCGTGGTGCGCCGCGAGGACAACGGCCTGCGCCACTACGCGCATCTGGGCACCGGCAACTACCATCCGCGCACGGCGCGCCTGTACACGGATTACGGCCTGTTCACGGCCGATCCACAGATCTGCAAGGACGTGCATGCCGTGTTCCTGCAGTTGACCAGCCTGGGCAAGGTCACGCGACTGCATCGGCTGCTGCAGTCACCGTTCACGCTGGCCAAGACGGTACAGGCCAAGATCGAACGCGAAGCCGAGCAGGCCAACAAGGGCAAGCCCGCGCACATCATCGCCAAGATGAACGCGCTGGTGGATCCGGAGGCCATCCAGGCGCTGTATCGGGCTTCGCAGGCGGGAGTGAAGATCGATCTGATCGTGCGCGGGATGTGCTCCCTGCGACCGGGCGTCAAAGGCCTGTCGGAGAATATCCAGGTGAGATCCATCGTTGGACGCTTCCTGGAGCATCATCGCGTCTATTACTTCGCCAACGGCGGCGATGCCGAGCTGTATCTGTCCAGCGCCGATTGGATGGAACGCAACCTGTTCCGGCGCGTCGAGGTGGCCTTTCCGATTCTCGATAAGAAATTGCGCGAGCGTATCGTTGAGCAGCTGGGGGCCTACATCGCCGACACTGCACAGAGCTGGATCCTGCAGGCCGATGGCTACTATCAGCGGCCCGAGCAGATCGAAGGCAAGGCGGTTCAGCTGCGCCTGATGGAAGAAGGCCAGGGCGCGTGAGCGGCTTTCGCTAGAGCAGCCTCAGGCGCAGCTGCGCGACCGCCAGCAACTCGACCTCGCGTTCGAGATCTGCCTGCGTCAGCGGGTGATCCTCCAGCCATTTGCGGCGCGTGAACGCCAGTTCCAGGCCACGTCGAGACACCGTCAGCTTCACCGGCGGACGCAAGTCCGGCGCGCGCGAGCGATGCAGCAGATAGGCGAGACGCAGGATCATCGCCATGCGCTTGACCGGCTCGACCCAGATCGTCGGCAGGTTGTCGAGTGAATCCAGCGCAAACTTGCCCCGATGTAGCCGAACCATTGCCGCCAGCAGCCCCTGGTCCGTTTGCGAGAAGCCCTGCAGGTCGCTGTTCCGCAGGATGTACTCGCTGTGCTTGTGATAGCCGTTGTGCGTGATGACCAGTCCCACTTCGTGCAGCAGCGCGGCCCAGCCGATGAACCGTGAGGCGATCTTGGTATTCAGGTTCCATGGCTTGGCGACCTGTTCCAGTAGCTTGCGCGCCGTGCGGCTGACGTCCTGGGCATGGCGCAGGTCAACGCCATAGCGTGTGGCCATGCCCTCGACCGATTCGTCGCGCACGTCATGGTTGGCGAGGCGCCCGAGCAGGTCGTAGACCACTCCCTCGCGCAGCGCACGCTCCGAGGTCGCCATGCGGTCGATGGCCAGGGAATCGAAAACGCCTGCCAGCACTGCGAGCCCGCCGACAAACACCGGTCGTCGATCCTCCCGCAGCGCCGGAAAATCGATCTCGTCGACGCGACTGCGGGATAGGGTGAGATCGACCAGTTTCTCCAGGCCCTCACGCGTGATGTCGCCGTCGCTCCAGTTCTGTGCCATTAGCACGCGCCAGATCCCGCGGATCGTGCCCGAAGAGCCCAGCGCCAGATCCCAGCCAGCGCGCCGATAGGGGCGCTCCAGGAACTCCATTTCCACGCGCGCCGCCAGGCGCGCACGCTTGAAACGGGCCGGCGTGATGTCGCCGTCCTCGAAGAAGCGCTGGGTATGGACCACACAGCCGAGCGATACCGATTCCATGAGGCGGGGTGCCGGTCCACGTCCGATGATCAGCTCGGTGCTGCCGCCGCCGATATCCACCACCAGGCGGCGGGGCTGCTGGCGACCCATGCCGTGGGTTACGCCGCCGTAGACCAGACGGGCCTCTTCCACGCCGGAGATGATTTCGATCGGATGCCCGAGCGCTGCCTCGGCGGCGGCGTGGAAGTCCGCGCTGCGGCGCAGCCTGCGCAGGGTGTTCGTGCCGACTGCGCGTACGCGCTCTGGCGGGATGTCGCGCAGGCGCTGACCAAAGCGCTGCAGGCAGGACAGCGCCCGCTGGGCGGCGTCCGGGCGCAGCCGCTTGTCGGCATCGAGGCCTGCCGCCAGACGCACCGGCTCACGCAGTCGATCGATGACCTGCAGGTCGGTGCCATCGGCGCGCGCGACCATCATGTGAAAGCTGTTGGATCCGAGGTCGACCGCCGCTACTTCCAGCGCCCGCGACGCGGGGCCTGCCTGGAGGACCTGATTCATGCGGTGCCAGCCTCCGGGCTCAGGGGGTGCGGCGGTGGGCGCGGAGGCGTCATGGCAGTCCGATGAAAGTGAAGGCCGTTACGCCAAAGGGGGCGCTCGATCGGCGGCGAGGGTAGCAAGTGGCGCGGCAGGCCTCCAGTGCGGCGCGCACGCGTTGACCCGGTGAGGCAATTCCCGGACAATTTCGCGCCTTATCAGGTCGTAAGGCCCGTCTGTTTCTGGGAGTTCGCTCATGAAGTCTGCGCGTTGGGGCCTCGTCGCCCTTGCCGCTCTGCTGGCCGCGCCCGCCGCTATCGCCCAAGGCGATGTCGATGCGGGGCGCGTCAAGGCCAATACCTGCATGGGATGCCACGGCATTCCGAAGTACAACAACGCGTATCCGACCTACCGCGTCCCGAAGCTTGGCGGTCAGCCTGCGGCCTACCTGGAAGCGGCGCTGAAGGCCTACCAATCCGGCGAGCGTCCTCACCCGACGATGCACGCGCAGGCGGCCAGCCTGTCCGACCAAGATATCGCTGACATCGCGGCCTTCCTTGCCACCGCGCCGGTCCACCCGTGAGCACTCCTATGAAGCCTCTTGTTCTGGGTCTGGTTCTGAGCCTTGCGGCCACTGCCGCGACTGCTGAAGTCGCAGTTCCGGAGAAGGCCGCCGCCTGCGCGGCCTGCCACGGCGAGGGCGGCGCCAAGCCGATTGCCCCGACCTACCCGGTTCTGGCGGGTCAGTACGCCAACTACCTGGAGCATTCGCTGCACGAATACCAGGACGGCCGTCGCAAGAATGCGGTCATGGCAGCTCAGGCGGCTGCCCTGTCGAAGCAGGAGATCAAGGCATTGGCCCGCTATTTCGCGACCCAGCCGGGTCCGCTGTACACGCCGACCCTCGTGGGCACGACGAACTGATCATTAGAACCAGTGGTATGTGGTAATTGGACGCGGCCCCCGGGCCGCGTTTTGTTTTGGTGCGACGACTTGCAGCGGCCTACTTTTAGTGCTCTAAAATGGTGCGCGCAGTCGGAAGCGTCGGCTGAGCAATGCCCCTCAATTTCCACGGAGAGAACGGTATGAGATTGCAGCACGTGATCGGTCTGGGACTGCTGGCGTTGGCCCCTGTCGGGGCTATGGCCGCAAGCCCGATCGGAAACAATCTGGACGCCTACTACATCAGCTCCGGAATCGAGACGGGGGCAGGTGATGATGACGGCGACGGTTTTGGAGCAAAGGGCCGTTTCGCGTTCGCCGACACGCTGTTCTTCAGCGGCGAGTACCAGAGCAGCAACTACGACGACTCGGATTCTGATCTGAATCAACTGCGACTGGGTGTCGGCTTCAACTCGTCCATCAGCCCGCAGGCGACGCTTTACGGACTGGCTGAGTTCATCCAGGCGGAGCCCGACAATACCGGCATCCCCTCGTTTGATGAGGCCCAGAATGGCCTGGGCGTACATGGGGGCATCCAGTTCAACCTGGGTGATGACGTTTCGCTCGACGGCCGCTTGGGGTACGTCGACATCGGCGACCTCGGGGACGGCGTTGAGTTCCTTGTTGGCGCCACTTACCGTCTGACGCCGGCTTTCGGCATCTTCGCCGACTATCGCGTGACGCAAATCGATGGTGATTTTGGCGACATTGATGTCGATGATTTCCGCGCTGGGCTGCGATTCGCATTTTGAGCGCCAATGAAATATGAAGCCCTGCTCATGCAGGGCTTTGCGAATTTGCGGAGTGCGTGGACTCTGTGACAAATCGACCTGTCTTGGCAGGTCGATTTGATGCGAAAGGCGAGGCGATGGCGCACTATGGATGGGCGTCGCCATGATGGCGACGATGCTTCAGATACCCAATGGGAGATAACGGATGCCTAACTATCAGAAGTGGCTTGCGGCTGCGCTCTTGTCGTCGGTGCCCTTCGCCAGCTTTGCGGCGAAGGATCTGTCGTATACCTACGTCCAGGGCGCCTATGCGGTAGTGGAGCTTGAGGATACAGACGAGGATGCCGACGGATTCACGGCCGCGTTCTCCGGTCAGATCAGCGATTCGTTCTTTGTCTTTGCTGGCTATAGCTCTGTCGAGACCGATGAGTTCGGAATCAACAACACATCGCTCGAAAGCGAGTCGATCAGCGCGGGGCTGGGCATCATCTTGCCGCTTACCGAAAGTGGCAGCACCGACCTCAATCTCACGGGTGCTTTCATTCATCGCGAGCTCTCCTCGAACTCGGATCTGCCCGCTTTGGAGGGCGACGTGGATGACGAAGGCTATGGCCTGGGCGCGCGTCTGCGCCATTTGCTGACCGAGCAGATCGAGCTTAACGCCGGCGTCGATTACGAAGACGTCCTCGACGAGGATACGACCAGTTATACCGCTGGCGCGCTATTCCATCTGACCGAGACGTTCTCTCTTGGTGGCAGCTACACCTTCGGCGACAACGCCGATGGCTGGGGCGCGGGCGTTCGTTTCCACTTCTAGTCGCTCTGGCACAAAAAAGCCCCGCAATTTTCATTGCGGGGCTTTTCGTTTTCACATGCCGATTACTCGTCGAGGAAGCTGCGCAGGTAGTTTGCGCGGCTGGGGTGACGCAGCTTGCGAAGTGCCTTGGCTTCGATCTGGCGGATGCGCTCACGCGTGACATCGAACTGCTTGCCGACTTCTTCCAGCGTGTGGTCGGTATTCATGTCGATGCCGAAGCGCATGCGCAGCACCTTGGCTTCGCGAGGCGTGAGGCTCGCAAGAATATGATGCGTGGCCTCGGCCAATGACTGCGATGTGGTCTGCTCTAGGGGCGAGATCGCATTGGTGTCCTCGATGAAGTCGCCGAGGTGCGAATCCTCGTCATCGCCGATCGGGGTCTCCATCGAAATCGGTTCCTTGGCGATCTTGAGGACCTTGCGGATCTTGTCCTCCGGCATCTCCATCTTCTGAGCCAGCTCCTCAGGCGTGGGTTCGCGACCCATCTCCTGCAGCATCTGACGCGAGATGCGGTTCAGCTTGTTGATCGTCTCGATCATGTGCACCGGGATGCGGATCGTGCGCGCCTGATCGGCGATCGAACGCGTGATCGCCTGGCGGATCCACCAGGTTGCATAGGTCGAGAACTTGTAGCCGCGGCGATATTCGAACTTGTCGACCGCCTTCATCAGGCCGATGTTGCCCTCCTGGATGAGGTCAAGGAACTGCAGGCCGCGGTTGGTGTACTTCTTGGCGATGGAGATCACGAGGCGCAGGTTCGCCTCGACCATTTCCTTCTTTGCGCGCCGGGCCTTGGCTTCGCCGACATTCATGCGGCGATTGATGTCCTTGATTTCCTCCAGCGAGATCAGGTTGTCGCCTTCCATCTTCCGCAGGTGATCCTGCAGCGCAAAGATCTCTTCCTTGCGCGCATTGAGCTCTGAGGAGTACTTGCGCTTGGCGCGGATCAGCTTGCTGATCCAGTCCGGACTGGTGGCGCCAGCTGACTCGCGGTAGATCTTGACGAATTCGTCGCGCGACATGCCGGCGTCGGAGACGCAGATGCGCATGATCGTCTTTTCGGTCTGCCGGATCGTGTCGATCTTGCGGCGCAGGTTCTGCGTGATCTCGTCCACAATCTTGGGCGAGAGCTTGAACGTCATGATGTGCGTGGCAACGGCCTCACGCTTTTCCTGCGTCTTCTTGTCGTGGCTGCCGCGCTTCAGCAGCGCGTCCCAGGCCTTGTCGTAGAGCTTCTGCAGCTCATCAAACTTCTCGGCGGTCAGCACCGGGTCCGGGCCTGTATCAACCGCTTCCTCTTCCTCGCCCTCGGCCTTCTCTTCCTCTTCGTCCTCTTCCGGGACGGCATCCGGCAGTTCGGGCGGCGGCGGCGGTTCGTCCGGGGCATTGGGGTCAAAGAAGCCTGTCACGATTTCGGCCAGGCGCTTCTTGCCCTGCTTATAGTTCTCGAAGGACTCGAGCAGGATCGCAACGGTTTCCGGATACTGCGCCATCGCGAACATGGCCTCGTTGAGACCCTCTTCGATGCGCTTGGCAATGCGGATTTCGCCTTCGCGGTCTAGCAGTTCCACCGAACCCATCTCGCGCATGTACATGCGCACGGGATCGGTCGTGCGGCCGAACTGGTCGTCCAGTGCGGCAATGGCCGCGGCGGCCTCTTCGGCGGCGTCCTCCTCTTCCTCGTTGGTCGCGACAACCGCCGGTTCCGAGAACAGCTGCTGATCCTCTTCCGGGGCTTCCTCGTGCACCGGAATGCCCATCGCCTGGATCATGCTGATGATGTCTTCGATCTGCTCGGTATCGACGATTTCCGGCAGATGGTCGGCCACCTCGGCATAGGTCAGGAAGGCCTTTTCCTTGCCGCGGGCGATCAGAATCTTGATCTGGGATTGCTTCTGGGCCTGCTTTTCGGCGGCTGACTCTGCCGAAATGGCAGCCTTGTCGGCTTTCTCAGTTTTGTTGCTGGTGGCCATTCGATACTCGGGTGACGACGCCGCATCAGCGGCGCTTTGGCTATGCGCGGAACCGACTATTATACCGGCACCCCTGACAAAGGGGTTAACGTGCAGCCAACTGCTGCGTTAACTCGCTAACTTCGTGTTGCTCGGCCGCTGTCAGCGGCCGCAGACGCGACTCCGCCAGGAGCTGGCGAACCCGGGCCTGGAGAACCTGGTTCGAGACGTCCTTGATGGCGTCGAGAAACTCGCGTTCAACCTTTTCCTCCTCCACGCGGGCGGCCAGCGGTGTGCCGAATGCGGGATTGTTCAGATCGGAGGCCAGCAGCCTGGAGATGGTCACGCTGCGCCGATCATTCCCAAAGGATTCAATCAATTGGGAGGCACTGGCGTCAGGGTTGTTGCTGAAAAAATCGATGGTCTGGACCAGCAGGTCAATGCCCGGCACCTCAGCCTGCGCCAGCATCTCGAGATGAGCGACCCGCTCGCTCAGGGCGGGTCGCTCCAGCAGGAGCTGCAGGGCGCGACTGACTGGCCGCGACAGGGGCAGCGGCGCCAGCAGCGCCGTCCCGGCCGCGGTGGAGGAGGTCTCGGCTGTCACCGCAGGGAGGTCCTTGCGGCTCAGCGCGCGCTCCAGGCCCTCCCGGGAGGTCAGCGCGATGCGGCTGAGCTCGTCCAGAACCATCGATCGCAGCGGCCCGTCCTTCATTTTTTCGAGGTAGGGCCGTGCCAGCGAGGCCAGTCGCGCACGGCCGTCGAGCTGGCCGAGGTTCACTTGCTTGGCCAGCTCGCCGAGCAGGAACTGCGACAGCGGCATGGCCTCCTGAACCCTGGCCCGAAACGCTTCGGCGCCAATCTCCTGTACCCAGGTATCCGGGTCATGGCCATCCGGGATGAACATGAAGGCGCACTCGCGGCCTTCTCCCATTTCGGGCAGCACCTGTTCCAGGCCGCGCCAGGCCGCACTGCGACCGGCACGGTCTCCGTCGAAGCAGAAAACGACCTTGTTGGTGCTCTTGAAGATCAGCTGCAGGTGCTCGCGCGTCGTCGCGGTGCCCAGCGTGCCGACAACCTCGTGGATGCCGTATTGCGACAGCATCACCACATCCATGTACCCCTCAACCACGATCAGATAGGGCAGTGCGGTGCTGGAAGATTGCCGCGCTTCATACAGACCGTAGAGATTGCGCCCCTTGTGAAACAGCACGGTCTCCGGCGAATTGAGGTACTTGGCCGGATCATTGGCCATCGTGCGCCCGCCGAAGGCAATCACGCGGCCTCGCGTGTCGCGGATCGGAAACATCACACGATTGCGAAAGCGATCGTAGACGCCTCCTGAATCGCGCTGGATCAGCAGACCGGCTTCGACGGCGTGGCGCTCGTCCTTCAGGAAGCGGGTCAGGGCGTCCCAGCTGTCCGGTGCAAAGCCGATTCCAAAGCGTTTGGCGGTGTCACTGCTGACGCCGCGCTTCTTCAGGTAGTCGATGGCCTGCGGGGCCTCGCGGAGCTGGTCGCGGAAAAAGCGCTGGGCGCCCGCCAATGCGTCCAGCGGGCCTTCGACCACGACGCGCTGTTCGTTGCCGCCCTCGCGCGGCACCTCGACGCCGGCACGGCGCGCGAGCTCCTCCACGGCCTCGACGAACGACAGGCGGTCATACTCCATCAGGAAGCTGATGGCGGTGCCGTTCTTGCCGGAGGAAAAATCGAAATACATCTGCTTCACCGGCGAAACGAAGAAGCTCGGTGACTTCTCGTTGGTGAAGGGTGATCGCGCCTTGAATTCCTTGCCGGCGCGCTTGAGTTCCAGGCGCGATCCGATCAGCTCGACGATATCGGTGCGAGCGATGAGATCCTGGATGAATGCGTCGGGGATGCGTCCGGCCATAGCTGCCGGAGTTTATCGGGTCTGCGGCACCGCTTTTCGCGGGCGGCGGCGCAATCGATCAGCCGAGTTTGGCCTTGATCAGGCCTGACAGCTTGCCCATGTCGGTGCGGCCCTGGACCTTGGGTTTGATCCAGCCCATGACCTTGCCCATGTCCTTGCCGCCAGCGGCGCCGGTGTCGGCAATGGCCTGGTCGATCAGGGCAGAGACCTCGGTGTCCGTGAGCTGCTGCGGCAGGTAGCCGATCAGCATCTGGATTTCGGCAGCTTCTTTGTCCGCGAGGTCCGGGCGGTTGCCGGCGCGGAACTGCGACTCCGAGTCGCGGCGCTGCTTGACCATCTTTTCGATGGCGGAGCCTACCACCGCATCAGTCAGCTCAATGCTGTCGACGACTTCCCGCTGCTTGAGCTCGGCTTGCAGCATGCGCAGGACCGACAGGCGCTCTTTATCCCCACCACGCATGGCGGTCTTGACGTCTTCGGTGATGCGGGTCTTCAGGTCGGACATGGCGAGTCAAAAATAACGGCAAGTGAACCATGCGCCTGTACAGCGAGCCGGTTCGGGCGCGTGCCCGAGCCGGCCGGGCGACACTTAGAACAGCCGGATACGCTTGTTGGATTCGCGCTGGACCTTCTTGGCCTGGCGCTTCACCGCAGCAGCGCGCTTGCGCTTGCGCTCCTGGCTCGGCTTTTCGTTGAACTCGTGGGTGCGCAGATCGGTCAGCACACCGGCCTTTTCGCAGGTGCGCTTGAAGCGGCGAAGGGCCACTTCAAAGGGCTCGTTCTCGCGAACACGGACTGACGGCATAAAAGTGTCACTCGCTGGATAGCAGGCAAAAGGAGACCGTCAGGCCTCCAAAGGGGCGGCGATTCTAGCCGCAAGCGTCAAAGCAGCGCAAATG
>JBEIOK010000241.1:0-3143 GCA_040377605.1 Nevskiaceae bacterium
ACTTCAGCCCAGCGCCCCTGACAGCGACTGGCCAGTCGCTGCTGGCGATTGGAGGCAGCGGTATCCATGTGGGTTCCAGTGGGTGTGGGCGGGTGCAGCCAACTTTCCCTGGACCGGACATGCGGCAAGGCTGGCCCTGATGCAGTGCCCCGCACACTACGCTGGTTTGCGGGGATGCGCTACGCGCAGCCGGCGCGTTGCATCGTCGCGGAGATCTCGCCGAGCTGAGCGCGGAGTTGTTCGGCCGTGTGTGCGCCAATCGGGCGGCGCAGTTTGGCCTCGATGGTCTGCTGTTCCTGTTTCAACTCGTTGCAGTCCTGCGTCAGCGTCTTGCTGCGGCCCGCGGCCGTGGTGGTGCTGGTGGCGGGAGCAACGGTATGGATGCTGACGTCGCTCGCGGCATCGATCGTCGTGAAGCTGCCGGCTTCCATGCCGCCGGGGCGATCGGTGCCCCGCAGTTCCGGTGACAGCTCGTGCTGCATTGCGGATGACGGGGCCGCGCTGCTGCCGGCGGGGCGGCCGCTGCCGTCGGCCTGCAGGAATTCCTGCGCGTGGCGGTATTGCAGGAACTTGCCGACGCCAAAGGCGCCGATGACGCCGAAGCTGACGATCAGGATCAGCCACAGCACCGGGTCGCGGTCACTGGGCGGGCTGGCTTTCTTCTGGCGCCGCCGGGGGGCGTTGAGAGGGTCCGTCATGAAGGGCTCCGAGGCATGCCCGCGAGCTTACGGCAGGCCCACGCCGGACGTCATGCCGGGTCGGGCTAGAATCGTTGGACTATTCATTTTTCAAACCCACGCGAGAATCCCATGACGTACACCACGCTGACCTGGGCCGTCGATGACGACGGCATCCTGACGCTGACGCTCAACCGCCCGGAGCAGTTGAATTCGTTCACGGTGGAGATGGCCAACGAGCTGGTCGCGGCCTTCGAGCGCGCCAGTGCGGATGACGCGGTGCGCGCGGTGGTGGTGACGGGCGCCGGTCGTGCGTTCTGCGCCGGCATGGATCTGACCAAGCCCGGCAATGTCTTTGGTCTCGACGAGTCGCTGCAGCCGACGCTGGCCGACATGGAGCAGCGCCTCACCGAGCCGGCGATCCACGAGGGCGTGCGCGATACCGGCGGACGCGTGACGCTGTCGATCTACAACTGCACCAAGCCGGTCATCGCCGCCATCAACGGCCCGGCGGTCGGCATCGGCGCGACGATGACGCTGGCGATGGATTTCCGGCTGGCGTCGGAGAAGGCCCGCATCGGGTTTGTGTTCGGCAAGATCGGCATCGTGCCGGAGGCCTGCTCCAGCTGGTTCCTGCCGCGTATCGTGGGCCTGACGCAGGCGCTGGAGTGGACCTACAGCGCCGACATCCTGACGGCCGAGGAGGCGCAGCGCGGCGGGTTGGTGAAGGCGGTGCTGGCGCCGGATCAGTTGCTGCCGGAGGCCTACCGGCTGGCGCGCAAGTTCGTGCACAACCGCTCGGCGGTCGGCGTCGCGCTGACGCGACAGATGATGTACCGCAATTCCGCGCAGCCGCACCCGCTGGAGGCGCACAAGGTGGATTCGCTGGCGATGTTCTACACCAGCCTCGGGGACGGCAAGGAGGGCGTGAAGTCCTTCCTGGAGAAGCGCGATCCGCGCTATGCCGCCAAGTGCTCCACGGATCTGCCGCCGTTCTACAAGGACTGGGCGAAGTAGGCCCAGCCGGACACTACGACGGGCAAAACAAAGGCGGGCCGTGTGAAGGGCCCGCCTTTGCGGTGTCGCGGACGGCGGATCAGCTGATGTGCTTGCTGACCAGCTTGGTCATCTCGAACATGTTGACCGTGCCCTTGCCGCCGAAGACCTTCTTCAGCTTCTCGTCGGCATTGATCTGGCGACGGTTCTTGGCGTCCTGCAGGCCGTTCTTCTTGATGTAGGCCCAGAGGTTCTTCGTGATCTGACCACGCGGCTGCGGCTTGTTGCCGACGATTTCCGCGAGCGTGGCGCTCGGGGTCATCGGGGCCATCAGGGCCGGATTCGGCTTGCGCTTGGCCTTCGGCTTCGCAGCCTTCTTGGCGGCCTTCTTCGGGGCAGCCTTCTTGGCGGCGACCTTCTTGACGGCCTTCTTCACGACTTTCTTCGCAACGACCTTCTTGCCGGCAGCCTTCTTCGCCGGCTTCTTCTTGGTGGCTTTAGCCATTTCACAATCTCCTTTCATCAGGTTGAGCGCCCGGGTGGGCATCCCTCCCCCGAAAAACCGGGATGAGGTGTGACGCAAGACCGGCAAAACATTTCGAAACCAACCACTTACGACAGATTGGGACGAGATTGGCACGGTGCCACCGTCAATGATTCGCCCTGAATTCCGCCCCCAGCGCATGCCGATCCTTACGCTGTGTCTGGAGAGTGCCCATTATTTTTGGGCAGGTCAAGAGCGAAACCCAAGATACAGGCTGAAAGGGGGGTAGAACCACAACATCTTGTGCCTGCCTACGGGGCGGGGCGGGGGGCGCCCCAGTTTGCTGACGGTCGCAGCCGGCCCGCGGCCGTTCCTGTGTCACTAGGGGGGATGGTGCGGCGGGGGGAGGGGGTTAATTTTTGGATTCGGGGCAGTGCGGGCCGTATCCCGGGATTCTCGCTGGCTTCGACAAGCTTGCGTGATTTTTTGCAGTGATAAGCGGCAGTTGCAGGATGCCCGTGTGCGATTGCGGGGCTTGGCAATGAATCGCGCGTCCAGGCGAGTGCGCATATTGATGAATTGTCCGTAAAGTCTTGCGCACGTTGTCTTCGCCCAACAAAAAGCCGTTCCGGCCTGCGCCGGAACGGCTGTGGACCATCACCGCGCGGGGGCGGTGTGCGCTTACTGGCAGGCTTCGCAGTCCGGATCGAGGATCGAGCAGACCTTGGCGCTGCCGACATCGCTGGCGGCCATCGGCGACACGATCGGCTCGGCCGCTTTCGGGGCCGCGGCCTTGGCGCTCACGCCGCCGCCTGCGCTGCCGACGGCGTTCAGGCGGTTGTCCTGAATCGTGGTCTTCTCGGCGTGCGTGGCGCCCATCGTGCGCAGGTAGTACGTGGTCTTCAGGCCCGACACCCAGGCGTGCTTGTAGAGCTCGTCGAGCTTCTTGCCGGAAGGCTGCGCCATGTACAGGTTCAGCGACTGTG
>JBEIOK010000031.1:0-20731 GCA_040377605.1 Nevskiaceae bacterium
CACCTGCGAGGCCTCCTGGACGACGCGGGGCGTGAATCCTGCCTGGCGGCAAGCCCGCACGATCTCTTCATGCAGCCCCGCACCGACGCTGCGCGAGAACAGCACGAAAGGCTCCAGCGACAACGCCAGCAACGCGACCGATACGCGCTGCGTCAACGGATGGCCGGCCGGCAGCGCGACGACCAGCGCCTCTTCCAGCAGGTCCGCGACATGAAGGCCTGTGCCGTCACCCAGCAGCGGCCGTACGAATGCGGCATCCACCGACTCGGCCCGGACGGCGGCGGCCAGTGCCGGGGTGGCGTCTTCCGTCAGCGACAGTGCGACCCCCGGGTACCGTCGGCGGAACTCGCGAATCACGCCCGGGATCAGCGGATGGAAGGGCGCGGAATTGATCATGCCCAGCCGCAATCGACCCAGCTCGCCTCGGGCGACGCGACGCACCCGCTCGCCGGCCTGCTCGACCTCGCGCAGGATGCGGCGTGCGTCCTCGCGCAGGGCGATACCGGCCGCGGTCAGCGACACCTCACGTGCGCCGCGCTGGAACAGCGTCGTGCCCAGCTCGCGCTCAAGCTGCTGGATCTGTTGCGACAGCGGGGGCTGGTTCATGCCCAGGCTGCGTGCCGCGCGAGTGAAGTGCAGCTCCTCGGCAACGGCCAGGAAATACCGCAGATGGCGCAGTTCCACTGATATGCACTCGATATGGGATAGACATGTTCCATATATTGGACGTATGACCCGCTGCAGGTCTAGATTGCTGCCCATACCCCGAAAAATCAGGCCGCCGCGCAGGCCGCCATGCGAAGGAGCCGTCCGTGAGCGAGAACCCGATCCCCCGACTCGATGCCGACCCGGAGGAGACCCGCGAGTGGCTGGAAGCGCTGACTGCGATCCTGGAGCGCGAGGGTCCGCAGCGCGCGCACTACCTGCTGGATCAGCTGGTGCAGAAGGCCCGGCGCACCGGCGCCTTCATGCCGTTCTCCGCCAACACCGCTTACCTCAACACCATTCCGCCGCACCTGGAAGAGCGCTCGCCCGGCGATCACGCGCTGGAGTGGAAGATCCGCTCGATCATTCGCTGGAACGCGATGGCGATGGTCGTCAACTCCAATCGCGAGCACGCCGGCATCGGTGGCCACATCGCGAGCTTCGCGTCGGCGGCAACGCTGTATGACGTCGGCTTCAACCACTTCTGGAAAGGTGCCGATCATCCGCAGGGTGGTGATCTGGTCTATATCCAGGGACATGTCACCCCGGGGATCTATGCACGCGCGTTTCTGGAGGGCCGCATCTCGGAGGCACAGCTCAACCGCTTCCGCATGGAGGCGCTCAAGCCCGGGCTGTCGAGCTATCCGCACCCCTGGCTGATGCCGGACTTCTGGCAATTCGCCACCGTCAGTATGGGCCTGGGCCCGATCATGGCGATCTACCAGGCGCGATTCATGAAGTATCTGCACAACCGCGGCATCGCCGACATGACGGGGCGCAAGGTCTGGTGCTTCTGCGGCGACGGCGAAATGGACGAGCCCGAGTCACTGGGGGCGGTCGATATCGCTGAGCGCGAGAAGCTCGACAACCTGATCTTCGTCGTCAACTGCAACCTGCAGCGCCTCGATGGCCCGGTGCGCGGCAACGGCAAGATCATCCAGGAACTGGAGGGCGTGTTTCACGGTGCCGGCTGGAATGTCATCAAGCTGGTCTGGGGCGCGCAATGGGATGCGCTGCTGGCGCAGGACACCAGCGGTAGGCTGCTGCAGCTGATGAACGAAACGGTTGACGGCGAGTACCAGAACTTCAAGGCCAAGGGCGGCGCCTACACACGCGAGCATTTCTTCAACAAGTATCCGGAGACTGCGCGCCTGGTGGAGACCTGGAGCGATGAGCAGATCGCGGGCTTGAATCGTGGCGGGCACGACCCGCACAAGATCTACGCGGCCTATGCGGCGGCCGTGAAGCACGAAGGCTCGCCGACGGTGATTCTCGCCAAGACCGTCAAGGGCTACGGCATGGGCGAGGCCGGCGAGGGCCAGAACATCACGCATCAGCAGAAGAAGATCGGCGAGAACGCACTGAAAGCGTTCCGCGACCGTTTCCAGATTCCGATCTCCGACGACAAGATTGCCGACCTGCCGTTCTATCGGCCCGCGGAAGATTCACCGGAGATCCGGTATCTGAAGCAGCGCCGCGAAGCGCTCGGCGGGCCGTTGCCGGCACGTCGACCCAGCACCGAGCCGCTGGCAATTCCGGAACTGGCGGCGTTCGACAAGGTCCTGGCCGGCAGCGGGGATCGTGAGATCAGCACGACAATGGCTTTCGTGCAGTTGCTGCAGACCCTGTGTCGCGACAAGAACATCGGCAAGCGTGTGGTGCCGATCGTGCCGGACGAGGCGCGAACCTTTGGCATGGAGGGCATGTTTCGCTCGCTCGGCATCTATTCCATCGTTGGCCAGAAGTACAACCCGGAGGACGCCGACCAGCTCGCCTTCTACAAGGAAGACATCAAGGGCCAGATTCTCGAGGAAGGCATCACGGAGGCGGGTTCGATGTCCTCGTGGATCGCGGCCGCCACAGCCTATGCCAATCACGGCACCGCGATGCTGCCGTTCTACATCTTCTATTCGATGTTCGGTTTCCAGCGAATCGCCGATCTGTGCTGGGCCGCCGGCGACATGCGCGCGCGCGGCTTCCTGCTCGGAGCCACGGCGGGCCGCACCACGCTCAACGGCGAGGGCCTGCAGCACGAGGACGGTCATTCCCAGGTCTATGCGGCCACCGTGCCGAATTGCCGTGCCTACGATCCGGCCTATGCCTATGAGCTGGCGGTGCTGATCCAGCATGGCATGAAGGAGATGTACGTCGAGCAAAAGGACGTCTACTACTACCTGTCGGTCTACAACGAAAACTACACGCACCCGGCCATGCCTGTCGGTGTCGAGCGCGGCATCATCAAAGGCATGTATCTGTTGCGAGCCGAAGATCAGCCGGCCAAGGCGCATGTGCAACTGCTGGGCTCTGGCGCGATCCTGCGCGAAGTGGTTGCCGCCGGTGAACTGCTGCGTGAGGAATGGGGCGTGACCAGCGACGTCTGGAGCGTGCCCAGCTTCTCCGAGCTGGCGAGGGACGGGCGCGAGACCGAGCGCTGGAACCTGCTGCACCCGCAGGAGGCCCCGCGCAAATCCTATGTTCAGGAGTGTCTCGGCGGCATGACCGGTCCGGCGATTGCGTCCAGCGACTGGATTCGCAGCTACGCCGAGCAGATTCGGCCCTATGTGCCCCAGCCGTTCCATGTGCTCGGCACGGATGGATTCGGCCGCTCTGACAATCGTCCCGCGCTGCGCGACTTTTTCGAGATCGACCGGCGCTGGATCGTCGTCAAGAGCCTGAGGGCCCTGGCTGAACAGAAGCGGGTGCCGATGGAACGGGTTGAGCAGGCCATCAAGATTTATGGCATCAAGCCGGACCGTGCGGCACCCTGGACGGTGTAAGCGATGAGCAAGACGATCGACATCAAGGTTCCGGACATCGGCAGCGAAGGCGTGCCGGTCATCGAAGTGCTGGTCAAGGTCGGGGACCCGGTCGAGGCCGAACAGCCGCTGCTGGTGCTGGAGTCCGACAAGGCGACGATGGAGGTGCCCGCACCTGGTGCGGGCATCGTGCGCAGCCTTGCGCTGAAGGTCGGCGACAAGGTCTCGCAGGGCGATCTCATCGGCCGTCTGGAGACGGCCGGCGAAGCCGACGCGCCGGCAGCGGCGAAACCGGCCTCCGCCGGATCGGTGCCTGCCAAGCCTGCGCCAACCCCGGTTGCCGCGACGACCGCGCCGGCGAAAAACCCGGCGGGTGGTGGCGCGCTCGAAGTACGCATCCCCGACATCGGCAACTACAGCGGCGTTCCGATCATCGAAGTGCTGGTGAAGGACGGCGATGCAGTGGAGGCTGAGCAACCACTGCTGGTGCTGGAATCCGACAAGGCGACGATGGAAGTGCCGGCGCCGCGCGCCGGTACTGTGCACGGGCTGAAGCTGAAAGTCGGAGACAAGGTGTCGCAGGGCGATGCGGTCTGCACGCTCGACGGTGCCCGCGGCGAAACCGCCGCCAATGAACGGCCCTCTCCGCCGCAGCACGGGGGAGAGGGTCAGAACGAGGGGGTCTCGCATCAAGCGCCGGTGCCGGCCGCGAGCAGCCCCTCCCCCCAGCGCTCTTCCCTCGCGGAGGGGAGCGGACACACACAGGAGAAGGCTGCGAACGAGGTGCCTTATGCTGGCCCCGCGACGCGCAAGTATGCGCGTCAGCTCGGCGTCGATCTGGCACAGGTCAAAGGCAGCGGCGCGCGTGGGCGCATCGTCGTCGAAGATGTGCAGGCCTTCGTCAAGCAGCGGCTGTCGCAGCCCGCCGCCGTCGCTGCCAGCGGCGGCACGGGCATTCCGGCGATCCCCGCGGTGGATTTCTCGCAGTTCGGCGCAATCCAGATCAAGCCGCTCGCGCGGATTCGCAAGCTTTCGGCCGCGCACCTGCACCGATCCTGGGTCAACGTCCCGCATGTCACGCAGACCGACGAAGCGGACATCACCGAGCTGGAAGCCTTCCGCAAAGCGCAGTCCGAAGAGGGCGGCGTCAAGCTGACCTTGCTGCCCTTCATCATCAAGGCCGTCGCTGCGGCGATGCAGCAGTATCCCGAGTTCAATGCGTCGCTGGCGCCGGATGGCGAGAACCTGATCCTGAAGCAGTACCTCCACATCGGCTTTGCCGCCGACACGCCCAACGGGCTTGTCGTCCCGGTGGTGCGCAACGCCGATCAGAAGGGCATCGTGCAACTCGCGCTCGAAACGGCGGAGCTCGCCAAGAAGGCACGCGACGGCAAGCTCAAGCCGGAGGAGATGAGAGGGGGCTGCTTCTCGATCTCCTCGCTGGGCGGTATCGGCGGCAGCTTCTTCACGCCGATCGTCAATGCGCCGGAGGTCGGCATCCTCGGGGTCTCCAGGAGTCAGATCAAACCGGTGTGGGACGGCAAGGCCTTTCAGCCCCGGCTGATGTGTCCGCTGTCGCTGTCCTATGACCACCGCGTCATCGATGGCGCCTACGCCGCGCGCTTTATCGTGCTGCTCGGCAAGCTGCTGTCGGACCTGCGCCGGCTGGCGCTGTGATCCCGGCGTCGTGATCCGCAGCCTGGCTCCGGTCTGGGATCGGCACGCGCGCGTGCTGGTCCTCGGCTCGATGCCCGGAGAAGCCTCGCTGCTCCAGCAGCAGTACTACGCGCACCCGCGCAATGCCTTCTGGTCGTTGATGGGCGCACTGGTGGGGGCCGGCCCCCACCATCCGTACGCGCAGCGCCTGCAGATCCTGCGCGCACGCGGCGTGGCCGTCTGGGACGTCCTCGAAAGCTGCGTGCGGCCCGGGAGCCTCGACAGCCGCATCGATCGTGCGAGCGAGCAACCAAATGCCATCGTTGAGCTGCTGGCGCAGCTGGATCAGCCGCGCGCGATCATGCTCAACGGGCGCAAGGCCGAGGCCTCGTTCAAGCGCTTCTTGCGCGCTGACGTCGAACGGCGATGGCCCGGCCTGATCATTGAAACCCTGCCCTCGACCAGCCCCGCGCATGCCGCATTGCGCGCCGTAGACAAACAGGCGCGGTGGTCGCGTATGCTGATGTATCTCGACCTGCCCTGAACCCGAGGCTGCCGCGATGGCAAAAAAGAAGATCGCTGCGAAGAAAAAGACGCAACCCAAGAAAGCCAAGCCAGCTGCCTCGGTGAAAAAATCGGCAAAGAAAGCGGCCTCAAAACCAGCGCCCAAGTCGGCGAGCAAGCCCGCGAAGCAGCTCGCCAGGAAAGCCAAGCCCGCGGGGGCTACATCTGCTGCGCGTAAAGTCGTCACCAAGACAAAGAAGGTGCCGGCTGCTGCAAAGACCGCCGCGCGCAAGCCTGCCGCCAAGAAGTCCGCGCGTCGCGTCATCGCCAAGGCCAAACCCAAGGCGCCGCTCAAGACGATCGCCAAGAAGACCGCAGGCAAGGCAAGGCCGGTTGCGAAGTCGGCGGCCAAGCCCGCAGTCGGCAAGCCGGCGTCGAACGCGAAGGTCCTGCTGCCGGCCAAAGCACCGACCAAGCCCAAGCCCAAGGCCGCAGCCAAGCCGAAGCCAAAGCCGAAGCCCAAGCCGCCGCGTCGTCCACGCAAGACGATGCCGGCGGGCGGCATCGTCGAGGTCAGCCTGTTCAAGCAGCCGTTACGCATCCCCGAGCCCTGGCAGTTCGGCGGCCGTTCGCCGGACGAGCATGACTATGAGCTGGGCCTGAAAGCGCAGCCGGATGCCGAACGTCTCGCGGGCAAGTCTCGCAAGGTGCATTGAGCGGGCTGGCGGCGCAGCGGCCTGAGTCGAGCAGAAGCTGAATGCGCACTGAAAATCCCGCGTGCGGCGCGGGTACTCAGCCCGGTATTCGATTGCTAGACTCGGCCGCCTATGAAAGCCACCGTACTTCTCCCAGTCATCGTGCTGATGGCGGCGATCCCCGTTCATGCACAGTCCGGCACGCACTACATCTCGGATGAGATCACGCTGTCGATCCGCGAAGCCCCGCGAAACGATGCGCCCACGCTGGGGGTGATCAAGAGCGGTGCGCCCGTCACGGTGCTGGAATCTCTGGGGGCGGAAAGCTTTGCCCGCATTCGCACCACGGACGGCCGCAGCGGCTGGGTCACTGCCCGCTATCTCACCAATCAGCCGGCGGCGAGCACCCGCGCCAACGCGTTGCGGGCCGAGCTTGATGCGGCCCAGCAGCAGCTGAAGCGCCGGGAGGCCGAGCTGGAAGCGGCTCGTGCACAGCTGGATCGGGCACGGCCGGCGTTCGAGCTGTCGCAGGAAAACGAGCGGCTCAAGGCCCAAGCGGCGGAGCAGGCGCGATCCACCGCCGAGCTGCAGACGCGCTTCGATGCGGCGCGCCAGCAGCGCAAGACCCTGCTGACCGGCGCCGGATTGCTCAGCGGTGGCGTCATCGTAGGCCTGTTGTTGCCCGCCCTGATGCGCGGACGCCGTCGTCGCTACAGCGATTTCTGACGCGTACCCAGCCCGTGCGGCACGGGTTCTGGACGCGCACCCGATGGTGCAGGCAAGCTTCACCGCGATGACGACCGAGCCGGCCACTGAATTTCGGTACTACCTGCGCGTCCGCTATGGCGAATGCGATGCGCAGAAGGTCGTTTTCAATGCGCGCTACGGCGACTATGTCGAGTTGGCCGTGACCGAGTTCTTTCGCGCACTGGGCTACGGACAGGCCCTGGCTTCCGGCGATCTCGACTATCAGCTGGTCAAACAGACGCTGGAATGGAAGGCGCCCGCACGCTTTGACGAGGTTGTGGAGGCGCGCGTGCAGGCGATCAGGCTGGGGACCACGTCGTTTACGCTCGGCGTCGAGTTCCGGCGTGCGCAGGACGGAATGCCCCTGGCCCGGGCAGAGACCGTCTACGTGCTGGTCGAAGCCCATGCCCTGCAAAAGCGCGCGCTGCCGACATCGTTGCGCGAGCACCTGCAACAGGGTGTAACCGCGACGACCGATCACGCGGGCTGGCTCGCATGAGCCGGCGCCGCTGGAGATGGGCGGCCGTCGTGGGGTTGTTGGCCCTCATTCCAGTACTGCTACTGCTGCGTGAGCGGACCGTTGATCAGGGGCTTGCCGCGTATGCGGCTCACGCGGCACCGGCGGCCACGCCAGGCGGCATTCAGGCCACCTGGCTGGGGGTGACCGCGCTGCTGATCCGTGACGATGCACATGCGATCCTGATCGATCCTTTCTTCTCGCGGCCCGAGGGCGTGTTGCCGCTGCTGATGAATCAGGCGCTGGTGCCGGATGCGTCGCGCATCGCGCAAGGGCTGCGCGCGGCCGGCATCGACCGTCTCGACGCCGTGATGGTCTCGCATTCGCATTACGACCATGCGATGGACGCTGGCGTCGTTGCCCAGCGCACTGGCGCCCGTCTGCTGGGCTCCGAGAGCACGCTGAACATTGGCCGCGGCGCGGGGCTGAGCGAGTCGCGGCTGCAGCGCATGGTGCCGGGGGTACCGCGGCAGATCGGCGAATTCACGATTCGCTACATCGAGAGTCGCCATGCGGGCGCGACCGGTGGCCGGCCGACCGGCGAGATCGACGCCCCGCTGGTGCCACCCGCAGCCTATCTCGACTATCGATTGGGCGGGGCGTGGTCGATCCTGATCGAGCATCCGCGCGGCCGCATCCTGCACCATGGCAGCGCCGGGTATGTGCCGGGCGCGCTCAAGCCCTACCGTGCCGATGTCGTGTTTCTGGGCGTGGCCCTGATCGACGACCTTCCGCGTTACCTGAGCGAGGTGGTCGATGCCGTGGGTGCCCGTCGCGTCTTCCCCACGCACTGGGACGATTTCACCCGCAGCCTCGACCGACCGCTTCGACCGTTTCCGGTGGGCGTCGACCTGTCGGCGTTCTTCCGCCACGTCGATGAGCAGCGGCACGACCTGCAGGTGCAGACCCTGCAACTGAATCGGCCGGTCACGGTGTTTCCCGCCGCCGAACCGGCCCCGTAGGACAACGCTAGCGACCGGTCTGGAACGGATGTTTGCCGGGCCGTGGCCCAACCGGACGTTTCGGCACCGCGGGAGACGGCTTTGCCGCCGCGTCGGCAGGCGTTTCGGCGTCCAGGATCTTGGCCATCGCGTCCTGTGCGATCGGGTGATACCCCGCCCGCGCTTCGGCAAAGATCTCGCGTGCGAACGCACGGCCGTCCTCGGTCTTCGCCAGCTCCTGATAGATCGGCCGGATCAGCAACATGCGACCGATGCGCCTCAGGTATCCGTCAATGGCCGGATAGACCGGCGAATAGTCATTGGCTAACGCCACGCGATACCAGCGGGACGCGATCACGGCATTGCGCATGCCGGTGAGCCGGAAGGTTTCATCCAGCTCGACCAGCTTTTCCTGGCCGATGCCGGTCGGCAGCTCGTCGAAGAAGTACTGCCACTGTCGTGAACTCCAGCCACGGGTATCTAGGCGCGCGCTGTCGATGCGGCCAGCGAGCCAGGCCTCGCGCTGTGCATCGACGTGCGTGAACGCATCCGAGCGTGGCCATACCGTGTCGGCGGGCATCTGAGGGCTGTAGATCCATTCGTGGATCTTGGCATCGCTGACGACACCGGGCTGCTTCGATAGCAGCTCGCGGTCCAGATAGCGCAGAAAATCCGCGGTCCGCGTCGACTGAAATGCGCGCTCATCGAACCAGCCTCGCAGGAAGGCATCGAAGGCCACGCGTCCGAACTTTGCTTCAAGATACGCCAAGAACAAGGCGCCCCGCTCGTACGGCACATCCGTGACGTTATCGTCCGGGTCGCGCCCGGCCAGCCGCGGCGCTAGCGTGCGATCACGCGGATCGGACTGCGCCTCCAGCGCGGCCTTGAGATCGCGTGCGCCGAGCGCGCGCTCCTGCTGCCCGAGTTCGCGACCGTAGATCTCTTCCATGATGCGGAAGGTCAGGTGGTTGGTGAACCCTTCGTTGAGCCAGAAATCGTCCCACACCGCATTGGTCACCAGATTGCCGGACCAGGAATGCGCGAGCTCGTGTGCGACCAGCGACACCAGCGATTTGTCGCCGGCGATCACGGTGGGCGAGGCAAACGTCAGGCGCGGATTCTCCATGCCTCCGTACGGAAAACTCGGCGGCAGGATCAGCAGATCATAACGGCCCCAGCGATAAGGTCCGAACAGCGCCTCACTGCGCACCAGCATCTTCTCGGTGTCTTCGAACTCCTTGGCAGCCGCCTTGACCACCGACCGCTCGGCATAGACGCCGGTACGCGCACCGATCGCGCGGAATTCCAGATCGCCGACCGCGAGCGCGAACAGATAGGACGGAATCGGCTGCGGCATGCGGAAGCGGTAGTCGCCGTCACGCCTGGCCGGGAGTTCGTTCTCCGCCCCCATCACCGCCAGCAGCGCCTTGGGCGTGCGAATGCGGGCGTCATAAGTGACGCGCACTTGCGGCGTGTCCTGCAGCGGAATCCAGCTGCGTGCGTGGATGGCCTGTGACTGCGTGAACAGGAACGGGTGCTTCTTGTCGGCGGTCTGCTGCGCCGTCAGCCACTGCAGGCCCGAGGCCTCCGGGCGTGTCGCATAGCGGATGCGCACGCGGTCCGCGCCGGCGGGCATCGCGATCCGCAACGGGCTGCCGAGAATCGCATCGCGTGCGCCGAGCGTGAAGCTCGTGGGTTTGAGCGAGTGTCGATCCCCGGCTTCCACTGCGACGATGTCCAGATCGCGGGTGTCCAGAATCAGAGTCTGCGCCTTGGCCTCAAGCCGTTGCAGGTCCAGGGTGGCGCTGCCGCTGAGCCGCCTGCGCGAAAAGTCTACGGTCAGATCCAGCGCGACATGGCGCGTGCGGAATCCCGAGATATCAGCGTACGAATGTGGATCTCCTGCCGTCGCCGCACGCTCCGCAGTATCCACGGGTCGAACCAGGCCACAGGCGGACAGCAGGCTGGTCAGCAGCACAGGCAGCAGGCAGCGACGAAACATGGTGATGACCGGGCAAGGGTGGTGGCTGATCTTAACCGCCTGGCGCCGGCATCATCACGGGCGGCACCCCAAAAAAATGGCCGCATGGAAACCATGCGGCCCTGGTGATCCACGCAGCGCTTAGATCATGGCGCCGGATACTTCTTGAACCAGGCAGCAAAGGTTCCGGTTGCGCGGCCCAGCGCATCGCCGGCGGCTTCGCGGAAGGCGTCGTTGTTGGTGCGCGCGGCGTTGGCGGACTTGCTGCGGGCCATGCCGCCGGCATTGGCCATGCCCATCGCATTGCCGATGGCATCAAAGATGCCCTTGGTGGCGCTGTTGTCCTCTTCCTTGACCTTTTCGAGGCTGGCAAAGCCGATCTCGCTGATAAAGGGTTGTTGCAGCGAAATGGCCGCATCATCGCCCTTGGTCACGATGCCTGAGCTGGTTTTCTCGGCGCGGGTCAGCGGCGTCGTGAACGCACTGACACTCATCGACAGCGTGGCGCCCACCTCGGCTTCACGTGCCAGGAAGCCGGAGCGGTTGCCGCTGCTGCTCATCTGCGCGAAGTCGACCACGATCATCGGCGCAACCAGCATGGCGTTGAGCTGTTCCGAGGTCTTGGCGAAGCTGCGGATGTTGTGTTGCTTGAACGGGTTCTTGTCACCCCAGGGCATGTCCCAATTGGTGAACCACAGCGGCATGCCGGTGGGCGCGAACGCAACGCCGGTCTGCTTGCCATACCCAAGCGTGACCTCCTTGCTGTACGGCTGGGCGGTGACCTCGACCTGGCCCAGGAAGGCCTGCAACTCCGCCTGCGGCAAGACTTCACGGCCGGCCAGCGCCAGCTGGGCCAGGAAGTCGGCGTAGGCCTTGTCGGTGATCGCCTGCAGCGTGGCGGTGTCGACGCCATCGAGGCCAACGTCCATGCGTGCGCTGGCGCCGCTGCGATCGGTACCGCCGAAGTAACTGGCCCGGACCTGCGCCTTGATGCTGTTCTGGGTGATGAAGATCACGCGAAAGCCGGCAACGCCGACGCGCTTGTTGCCGGGCAGGACCTTGGTGGCATTCTTGCCAAAGGTGCCGCCGGTCTGGCCCTTGAAATAGGCATCCGGGTCCAGGTCCGGCAATGTCACCGCGATCGCCGACGGAGCCGCGGCGGGTGCCGCAGGGGTTTCAGCAGCCGGTTCGGCCGGGGCTTCAACGGCCTCCACCGTCGCTGCGGCAGGCTCGGCGGTGGCAGGGGCTTCGGCCGTTTCGGCGAAGCCCAGCGTGGAGCAGGCCAGCAGGCTGACCGCCAGGGTGGTACGGAAAACGAGAGATGTCATGCGAGGCCCCAAGACTATTCGACGAGCCTGCATGCTACCTGCAGGTCCGGTGCGGCCGCACCCCGCATATCGGGGGTATGCTCGTCGGGTCCCAGCGCCCTGGAGCCTGTCCATGTCCCGCCTTCTGTTGACCCTAGGTCTGCTGGCCGCCGCCCTGGCGGTGAATGCCTGTACGACGGGAGTTCCATCCGTGAACCCCGACGCCCCCGTCCCCGGAGTCGTGACGGACCGCACCGCGTTTGATCGCTTCATCGCGACGCGACCGACGCCCGAGCGGTTTCGTCGTGTCTATCCCGACGTGCTGTTGGTCATGCCTGGCGACATCGCGACCAAGGAGCTGCGCCTGAACCACAGCCGCTACTTCGCCCAGCTGGACGGCGAAGGGCGGATCAGCGGGGGGCGCTTCATGTAGCACCTGCGAAAAGGGGCGCGACCTCGCGGCCGCGCCCCTGAAGAGTCCCCGCAGGTGAAAGACGTTACTTCTTCAACGCCTCAACCTCGATCTTGAGCGCGACTTCCTCGCCGATATTCGGGGAGTAGGTGGAGATGCCCCACTCGGAGCGCTTGATGGTGGCTTCCAGGTTGGCGCCGCAGGCAGGCGTCTGGCGCATCGGGTGCGGTTTGCAGACGAAGTCGTCAACATCGAGCGTCACCGGCTTGGTCACGCCATGCATCGTCAGCAACCCTTCGACCTCATCCAGCTCATTGCCGTCAAACTTGAACCGGGTCGACTTGAAGGTGATCGTCGGATACTTGGCTGCGTCGAAGAAGTCAGGCTTCTTCAGATGCTCATCCAGTTTGGCGACGCCCGTGGAAATCGAGTTGACGTCGATCGTGACATCGACCGAGCCCGTCTTCTTGGCCAGATCCAGCGTGATCGTGCCACTGGTTTTGTCGAAGCGACCGCGGAACGTCGACAGCCCCAGATGGCTGATCTCGAAGGTCGGAAAGGTATGTGTCGGGTCGATCTCGTAGGTATCGGCCGCCTGCACGACGAACGGGGTCAACGACAGCGCGGCTACGGCCAGCAACTTCTTCATGAAAATCTCCTTCTGAGGGATGGAAAAATGCGGGCGCTCACTGCGGAGGCGCCAGCATCAGCTTGAATGTCACCGGGACGTCGGCGGCCACGAGATCCCCTTCGTTCCACTCGCCACCGCCAATGCCGAAATCCGCGCGCTTGATCGTGAAGCTGCCACTGATCAGCGTGCGCTTGTCAGCCTGCTCGCGGGTGTTGAACGGGACGGTGATGTCGCGTGACACCCCCCGGATGGTCAACAGCCCCCTGGCCTCGTAGCGGCCCTGGGCCAGCGCGCGCACGGCGCTGCTCTTGAACGTGGCCTTGGGAAAGCCGAGCCTGTCCAGCCACGGCTTGTCGAGCGCAATGCCGTCGGCATCCTCATCACCGGTCGACAGGCTGGCGATGTCGACGCTGATCTGGGCGCTGGAAGCCTCCGGTCTGGCGCCATCGAGGTCGATCTTGGCGTCAAAGCGGGAGAACGTGCCGGAAACTGCCACGCCCATCTGCTTCACGGAGAACGCGATCTCACTTTTTGCCGGTTCCAGCGCCCGCGGAGCCGCCGCGACCGGCAGGCTGCAGGCGATCAACAAGACGGTGGCGATGATGCTGCGCATGGCAAACCTCCTAGCGATGCGACCCGAACGGCAGCATGCGCTGCAGGACGCCATCGCGGTTGATGAAATGGTGTTTCAGCGCCGCTGCGACGTGCATCGCCACCAGCCCGAGCAGGGTGCAGGTCAGCACTTCGTGGGTGTCTTCGAGCAACGAGGCGAGTTCCTTGTTCTTGCCCAGCAGATCGGGAATCGGCAGGACGCCAAAGTAGACCGTCTGGAAGCCTTTGGCCGAGCTCATCAACCAGCCGGACAACGGCACTATGAACAGCAGCCCATACAACAGCGCGTGGGTCACGGCGGCCAGCCTGCGTTCCCATACCGCCATTGAGGCTGGCAGGGGCGGCGGCGGTACGAACAAGCGCCAGCCAAGCCGCAACGCGACCAGCGCGAAGATCGTCACGCCGATCCACTTGTGGTATGCAAACAGCTTCAGCCGCGTCGGCGACATCGCCATGTCGGTCATCACGTAGCCCAGCGTGAAGCTGCCGATCAGCAGCAGCACCGTCAGCCAGTGGGCCGACTGTGCCATGCCGCCGTACCGCACCGCTGGTTGATGGGACATCGTTGCACTCCGCAACCGGACAGGCTTTCGATGGTGAGACGGCGATGCTAGTTCCCGGACCCGGCTTCTTGGAAGCAGAAGCTTCTGAACGTATTGTTCAGGCTCTCTGAACCTCGGAAGGATCCCGGCATGCGTCTCTTTCTGCGGGTAGCTACGACGGCGCTCGTCCCGATGCTGCTGACCGGTTGCATGGTGCGGCCGGTCTCGGGCCCGCTCGAGGCTGCACAGTCGACGTTGAATCAGGCCGCCGAGGCCTATGTCCGGGCGGTGCTGGCCCTCGGCGAGCACGATACCGCATATGTCGACGCGTACTACGGCCCAGCGGCCTGGCGCGCTGCGGTCAAGGCGCACACGCCGTCACTGCCTGCGATCGAGCAGGGCGCACGCGCACGAATCGCGGAGTTGCAGCGCATCGACCTGCTGGATGCACCGGAGATGCTGCAGCTCCGGCGGACCTACCTGATGCGCCAGCTACAGGCGCTGGTGGTGCACGCGCAGCGCCTGCAGGGTCAGGCGCTGCGCTTCGAGGACGAAGCCCGGCAGCTCTACGACGTGACCGTGAGCCCGATCGACGAGGCGGCACTGCAGGCGCAACTGGCGCCACTGGCCGCGTTGCTGCCGGGAGCTGGCGATCTCGCGGATCGATACAACGCCTATCAGGCGCGCTTCACGGTGTCGCCGGACCAGCTTGAGGCGGTGATGCGCGCGGCGATCGAAGAGGCCCGGCGGCGCACACGGGTACGGCTGTCGCTGCCACCGGAGGAGCGTTTCGAACTCGCACTGGTCCGCAATCAGCCGTGGAGCGCCTACAACTGGTATCAGGGCGGCTATCGCTCGCGCATCGAGATCAACACCGATCTGCCGGTCAGCATCTCGCGCGTCATCGAGCTGGCTGTGCACGAGGGATATCCCGGGCATCACGTCTACAACGCCCTGCTCGAGCAGCGGCTCGTCCGGGAGCGCGGCTGGGTCGAGTTCAGCGTGTATCCGCTGTATTCCCCGCAGTCGCTGATCGCCGAAGGCACGGCCGACTATGCCATCGCCCTGGCGTTTCCCCCGGCGGAGCGCCTCACGTTCGTGCGCGAGGTGCTGTTTCCATTGGCCGGCCTCGATCCCGCAGAAGCTGAGCGCTATCTGCACGTCACCGAAGCCGCGCGCGTGATCGGCGCGGCCACGATCGAGGCCGCACGGCGGTATCGCAACGGCCTGGCCACTTCCGAGGACACGGTGGTGCTGCTGCAGCGCTATGCGCTGGCCTCCGAGGCCCGCGCGCATCAGCGCGTGAAATTCTTCGATGCCTACGGCGCCTACATCGTCAACTACTCGATGGGGGAAGCGCGCGTCAGGGACTATGTTGAGCGCATCGCGATGGCAGATCCGGCGCAGCGCTGGTCGGTGTTTGGTGCCCTGCTCGCTTCGCCGCGCCTGCCGTCGGGGCTGCAACCCTAGCGGGGAGGCTCGAGGTCTTCCTTGCGGACCAGCAGCTTGTCGACACGACGGCCGTCGAGATCGACGACCTCGAAGCGCCACTGGTCGAGCCAGGCGCTTTCGCCGAGCTTGGGCAGATGGCCAAGCAAGGCCAGCACCAGCCCGGCTGCCGTTTCGTAATCACGCGCCTCCGGCAGATCGATCTGCAGACGCTCGGCCATCTCGCCGACCGGCATCTCTCCGTCCACCAGCCAGGAGCCGTCGGCCCGCTGCAGCACACCGGGTGGCGGCGCATCGGCCAGGTGAAACTCGCCGGCAATCGCCGACAGCACATCGGTGACGGTTACCAGCCCTTGCAGACTGCCGAACTCGTCCACCACGATCGCTGCGTGCAGCGCCGAGCGCTTCAGCTTCGGAATCGCATGCAGGGCGTCGAGGCTGTCCGGCAGGACGAGCGCATCTTCGACATAGGCCGCCGGATCGATCGACGATGCGCCATCGATCATCGCGTCGACGATGCGCTTGACGGGGATCAGTCCGACGAACTGGTCGATGTGGCCGCGTGCGGCCACCAGCTTCGAATGGCGACTGGCGCGCAGTGTCGCCAGTTGCGCGGCGATCGGATCTTCCAGATCGAGCCAGTCCAGATCCTGACGCGGGGTCATCAGTGCGCGCACGCTGCGGTCGGCCAGGCGCATGACGCTGGCAATCATCGCGCGTTCTTCCGGCTCGACCACGCCGGAGGATGCCGCTTCCGCGACCAGTGCATGAATTTCCTCGTCGGTGACGGTAGCGTCGCCGGCGTTGCGCTTTGGAAACAGACGCAACACCAGGCTGCTGGATACTTCGAGCAGCCACACCATCGGCTTGGCCAGACGTGATAGCCACAGCATCGGCGGTGCGATGAGGGCCGCCACGCGCTCCGGATTGCGCAGGGCAATCTGCTTGGGCACCAGCTCGCCGACGATCAGCGACAGGTAGGTGATGCTAGCTACGACCACGGCCAGCGCAAGGTCGTCAGCGAACTCCATACGCCAGCCGATCGCGGCAAAGTACTCTCCCAGCGGCTCGGCCAGCGTGGCGCCGCTGAAGGCACCGGCGAAAACGCCGACCAGCGTGATGCCGATTTGTACGGTGCTCAGGAAGCGCCCGGGTTGCTCGTTGAGCTGCGCAGCGGTCCGCGCGCCAGGCACACCGCGCTTTTCCATGCCCTGCAGGCGCGCGCGGCGCGAGGAGACGACCGCCAGTTCCGACATGGCCAGTACGCCGTTGACCAGAATCAGGCCCAGCACAATCAGCAGATCGACAATCATGAGATCAGCCTAGCAGACCGCCATAGCGTTCTTCTTACCCGCCGGGCACATAGGTGTAGCTGGCCCCGATGCCCAGCGGCAGTCCAAGCCCCCACCAGGCCAGCAGGAACAGCGACCAGAAGCTGATGAAAACCAGCGAGTAGGGCAGCATCATCGCAGTGATCGTGCCGATGCCGCTGCTTCGCACGTACTTCTGGGCGAACACCACGACCAGTGGGAAGTAGGGCATCAGTGGGGTGATGATATTGGTGGTCGAATCGCCAACGCGATACGCCGCCTGCGTGAGATCCGGCGAGATCCCGATCTGCATCAGCATGGGGACGAAGATCGGGGCCAGCAGCGCCCATTTTGCCGATGCCGAACCGATGAACAGGTTGAGGAAGGCCGTCAGCAGAATGATGCCGATCAGCACGATGCCCCCCGGCACGGCCGCCGCCTTCAGCGCGCTGGCCCCCTCGAGCGCGAGCAGGGCCCCGAGGTTGGACTGGTTGAAGGCGGCGATGAACTGCGCCGCGAAAAAGGCCATGACGATGTAATAGCCCATGCCGGACATCGCCTTGCTCATGCCTTCGATGAGGTCGCGCGTCGCTTTCACCGTGCCGGTGGCATAGCCGTAGATCACGCCCGGGATCAGGAACAGCACGAAGATCAGCGGCACGATCGATTGCATCAGGGGCGCCGTGCCTGCGGTCAGCGCGCCGTCGGCATTGCGCCAGGCGGACGACGCCGGCCAGGTGCTGAGAATCAGCAGCCCCACGGCAACGGCCATGCCGAGCAAGGCGAGTCTCAGGCCCCGACGCTCGAGGGCACTCAGCGCTTCCATCGTCGGCATCTGGCTCATGTCGCCGTCGATCGGTGCACTGCGGCGCAGACGCGGCTCGACGATGCGGTCGGTGACAAACCAGCCCAGGCCGATGATCAGCGCGGCCGAGGCCGAGGTGAAGAAGTAGTTGTTGAGCGGGTTGAGAACGAGGTCCTGGTCGATGATCTGGGCCCCGGCCTGGGACAGCCCCTGCAGCAGCGGTTCCAGCGAGCCCGGCACGAAGGTTGCCGAAAAGCCGCCGGAGACGCCGGCAAAGGCGGCAGCAATGCCGGCCAGCGGATGCCGGCCAGCGGCGTAGAAGATCACTGCGCCCAGCGGCACGACCAGGACGTAACCGGCATCCACCGCGAGATGACTGAGGATGCCGACGGCGATCAGCATCGGCGTCAGCAGCTTGCGGGCCGTGACCGCCAGCAGTGCACGCAGACCGGCGCTGATGAATCCGGTGTGGTCGGCAACGCCGATGCCGAGCATGGCGACCAGGACCACCCCCAGCGGGTGGAAGGTAACGAAGGTATTGACCATGGCCGCCATGAATCCGGTCAGCGAGCTGCCGGCGAGCATGTTCTTCACCTGCAGCGGCGCGCCGCTGCGTGGATCGATCACGTCGAAGGAAAGACTCGATAGCCACCACGACAGCGCCCAGACGACCAGCAGCAGCGCCAGGAACAGGACGGCCGGGTCCGGCAGCTTGTTGCCGATCCGTTCGACGGCGGCCAGCGCGCGGTCAAGGCGTGAGGCGGCGGGAGGCGTCTCGGTCATGGGGTTCACCTGGATGGAATCCCTCCGAGTGTAGTGGCCGTGATGGCTGATCGCCACGCGTACAATCGCAGTCCCCCCGACGGGTGCGATGTCATGAAAGGCCAGACGCAGCTGCGCTTCCATACGCTCGACGTTTTCACCGAGACCGTCTTCGGCGGCAACCCGCTGGCCGTGGTCCTGGGCGGCGAGTCGCTGAGTACCGCGCAGATGCAGACGATTGCGCGGGAGTTCAACCTGTCGGAGACGGTGTTCGTGCTGCCGTCGACCCGCAAGGATTGCTTGCACCGGGTGCGCATCTTCACACCAGCCAGGGAACTGCCCTTCGCCGGGCACCCCACGGTGGGTGCGGCCTGCCTGCTGGCAGGGCTGCGGCTGGCGCCACAGGGCGAAGAGGCCGGCTTCGTGCTCGAAGAAAACGTAGGTCCGGTGCCGGTGCGCGTGCGCCGCGCGGGTGATCGCGAGCTGTATGCGGAACTGACGACAGCCAAGTTGCCCGAGTACGGCCCTCCCGCGCCGGATCGCGCGGCGCTCGCGCGGGCATTGGGGCTCACGGCTGCGGATCTGGGCGCCGGCGATGAATCCCCGCGCAGCGCGAGCTGCGGGATGCCCTTCCTGCTGGTGCCGTTGCGAGCCCCGGAGCTGCTGGCGGCCATCGACGTCGACACGGTCCGCCTGCGTGCGCTGCTGGACGGCTATTGGGCGCCGGAGGTGTATGTCTATGCCCGTGGATACGAGGGGGAGTTGCGTGCGCGCATGTTCGCGCCAGCGCTCGGCATCGCCGAGGACCCGGCCACCGGAGGCGCTGCTGTCGCGCTGGCCGGGGCGCTGGGGCTGGAGGCGGTGCAGGATGGCCGTCACGAGTGGGTGATCCATCAGGGGGTGGAGATGGGACGCCCCAGCCAGCTCTATACCAGCGTCGATCGCGTCGGTGGTCAGATCACCGCGGTTCGCGTCGGCGGCTACGCGGTGACGGTATCCGAAGGCCTGCTGCGCATCCCCTGATCCCGTTCATCGAGCGCGCGCATGAATAGGCAGGAGGAAGCTCAGCGCATCTTTGACCTCGCGCCGTTCATGCGCACGCTGGGTGCTGCGGTCGTCGAGTGCGCGCCCGGCCGCGTCGTCGCGGAACTCGATCTGGCACCGCATCTGACCCAGCATCACGGCCTGCTTCACGCGGGCGTCTCCGCCACGCTTGCGGATCACACCGCCGGTGCGGCGGCGACCACGCTGCTGGAAGGGACGGGCCACGCCGTGTTGACCGTCGAGTTCAAGATCAACCTCCTGCGACCAGGCCGCGCCCCGCGGTATCGCTGCGAAGCCGAAGTGCTGAAGCCCGGTCGCCGGATCTGCATCGTGGAGTCCTCGGTCTGGGGCATATATCCCGAGCGTCGCGAGTTGCAGGCCAAGGCCATGGTGACCCTGGCGGTGGTCGAGACGCCGACCGTCGGCTGACACGCGTCGCGCCGTTTTCCTACAGCGCCATGCGCGTTCAGCCTCATCAGAAGCCGGCCGGGGTGGCCGAAACAGGGGCATGGACACGACCCCCTTTCCCGCCATGGCCTCGCTGGACCGCTTCTGCGAGTGGATCGACGATCACGAGCAGCCGCTGGCGAGTCATCTGCTGCAGCATCCCGAACGCGGGGGTGCCTGCGCCCTGTTGCTGAGTCGCACCGAGTCTGGCGACTACCGCCTGCGACTGTGCGAAGGCGAGGACGATCGCTGGCTCACCTGGCGTGACGAGCGTCGCTGTCGTGCACGGTTTGGCCGCAGCTACGCCGACGCCTTGCTGACCGCGTCCATCGCCACGTTGCAGCTGGCCGGGTATCGCCCGCTGTGGAGTGCGGTGGCACCGGATATCACCGTGGGCCAGCTCGTTTCGATCGCCGCCTGAAATCGGTTTCAGCGCGGGGGTTGGGGGAAACGCGAAGGGGCGCGACCGCAGGGTCGACGCCCCTCTTTCTTTCGCGGGTGTTTCTTTGCATGCTCCGGACATGAGCAAGCAGAAGGAAGCCTTCGAAAAGATCTGGGCGACAATCCGTCGCATCCCACTCGGGCGGGTGGCCACCTACGGGCAGATCGCCAGCGAAGCCGGATTCCCGAAGCGCCCTCGCCTGACGGCGCAGGCGCTGGCGCAGGTGCCTGCGGGCATGGAGCTGCCGTGGTATCGCGTGATCAACGCACAGGGCCGCATCGCCATCCCGGAAGGCAGCCGCGGATACCGCGAACAGCAGCGGCGTCTGCAGCACGAGGGCGTGAAGTTCGAGGGCAAGCGCATCGACCTTGCGGTCTACCGCTGGCAGCCGCGCTCATCATCGCCGCTGCTGGACTGAGCCCCACCGCGGCGGTCAACCGCCTGGCGCAGCCGTCATCGTGCCGCC
>JBEIOK010000069.1:0-13332 GCA_040377605.1 Nevskiaceae bacterium
CGGCCACCCATCGGCGTGCGCCGGGAGTGGCCGACGACACCCCGAGGCCGGGCGGTGGTATCGTCCCGCCCCGCGGTGACCACACAGTGCGCCCGTAGCTCAGTTGGATAGAGCATCTGGCTTCGAACCAGAGGGTCGGGAGTTCGAGTCTCTCCGGGCGCACCATTTTCGAACGCTGCGCGTGGGCCGTGTGCTGGCCCTACCCTAATGGATGGCTGCAGCGGTCGCGTGTCTCAGGCACAGTGTCGGCCCCAGACAGTCCGAGCGACAGCATGACCCGACGCGTGCAGAAACTCCTGGTCGCCAATCGTGGCGAGATCGCGATCCGTGTGATGCGTGCTGCGGCGGAGATGGGCATCCGCACCGTCGCGATCTATGCGCACGAGGATCGCTTTGCGTTGCACCGCTTCAAGGCCGACGAAAGCTACCGCGTCGGCAAGGGTGCCAAGCCGATTGCCGCTTATCTGGACATTGCCGACATCATCCGCGTCGCCCGTGAGGCGGGCGTCGACGCCATCCATCCCGGCTATGGATTCCTGTCCGAGAATCCCGACTTTGCCGAGGCCTGCGCGGCAGCGGGCATCACCTTCATTGGCCCTCAGCCGCAGGTGCTGCGCACCCTCGGCGACAAGGTTGCTGCGCGCAAGGCAGCGGAGCTTGCGAAGGTCCCGGTGCTGCCGGCATCCGGCGCGCTGCCCGCCGACCTGGACGCCTGCAAGCGGCAGGTAGCGGCCGTCGGCTATCCGGTGATGATGAAAGCGAGCTGGGGCGGCGGCGGACGCGGCATGCGTATCATCGAGTCGGAATCCGAACTGGCCACGCAAATGGAGACCGCCCGCCGCGAAGCCAAGGCGGCGTTCGGCAACGACGAGGTCTACGTCGAGAAGCTGGTACGACGGGCCCGCCACGTCGAGGTGCAGATCCTCGGCGATACCCACGGCAATCTGATTCATCTGTTCGAGCGCGACTGCTCGGTGCAGCGCCGCAACCAGAAGGTGGTTGAGCGTGCGCCGGCACCGTATCTCGTCCCCGCACAGCGCGCGGAACTGTGCGAAGCCGCGCTGCGCCTGTGCCGTCAGGTGAACTACTCGCACGCCGGCACCGTCGAGTTTCTGATGGATGCCGATACCGGACACTTCTACTTCATCGAGGTCAACCCGCGCATCCAGGTCGAGCACACGGTGACCGAAGAGGTCACGGGCGTCGACATCGTCAAGGCCCAGATCCGCGTCTCCGAGGGTGCATGCATCGGCGACCCGCCGCACGACAACGTGCCGGGGCTACCGGCGCAGGATCAGGTCCAGTTGCATGGCCACGCCCTGCAGTGCCGCGTGACGACCGAAGACCCTGAAAATGGGTTTACGCCCGATCACGGACGCCTGCTCGCATACCGCAGTCCGGCGGGTTTCGGGGTGCGTCTCGATGGCGGCACCTCTTATGCCGGCGCGGTGATCACGCCCTATTACGATTCGTTGCTGGTCAAGGTGACGACCTGGGCGCCGACCCCCGGCGATGCGATCGCGCGCATGGATCGCGCACTGCGCGAGTTCCGCATCCGCGGCCTGTCGACCAACCTGCAGTTTCTCGAAAACGTCATCAATCATCCGCAGTTCAAGTCGGGCGAGTGCATCACGCGCTTCATCGACACGACACCCGAACTGTTTGTCTTCACCCCACGGCGGGATCGCGCCACGCGTCTGCTGCGCTTTGTCGGTGACGTGATCGTCAACGGCAATCCGGAGATGAAGGGCCGTACGCCGCCACCAGCCGCACTGCCGGAGCCCGTGCTGCCGCCCTGTGACCTCAAGTCAGCGCCGCCGCGTGGCCTGCGCGATGAACTCAAGGCGCGGGGTGCCGCGGGCTTTGCGCAGTGGATCAAGGACCAGCCGGGCGTGCTGCTCACGGACACGACGATGCGGGACGCGCATCAGTCGCTGTTTGCCACACGCATGCGCACGGCCGACATGGTGGCGATCGCACCGCACTACGCGCGGATGCTGCCGAACCTGCTGTCGCTGGAATGCTGGGGCGGGGCCACCTTCGACGTAGCACTGCGCTTTCTCAAGGAAGATCCCTGGGATCGTCTCGCGCAATTGCGGGCAGCCGTGCCCAACATCCCGTTCCAGATGCTGCTGCGCTCGGCCAACGCCGTCGGGTATACCAACTACGCCGACAATGTGGTGCGTTACTTCGTGCAGCAGGCGGCGGTCAGCGGCATCGACATCTTCCGCGTCTTCGACTCCCTCAACAGCGTCGACAACATGCGGGTGGCGATGGACGCCGTGCTCGAATCCGGCGCGGTCTGCGAGGGCACGATCTGCTACACCGGCGACCTGCTGGATACCACCCGCACCAAGTACGACCTCCAGTACTACGTGAAGATGGCCAAGGCGCTGGAGAAGGCGGGCGCGCAGATGCTGGGCATCAAGGACATGGCCGGCATCTGCAAGCCGCGCGCCGCGCGCGAGCTGGTCCGCGTGCTCAAGCAGGAGGTCGGCCTGCCGCTGCACTTCCATACGCATGACACCAGTGGTATCGCGGCGGCAAGTGTGCTGGCGGCCGTCGAAGCCGGTTGCGATGCGGTCGATGGTGCGCTCGACAGCATGTCGGGTCTGACCTCGCAACCCAACCTCGGCGCCATCGCGGCCAGCCTGGCGGGCGCCGAACGGGACCCGCGCATCGATCTCGATGCGATGCAGCGTCTGTCCGATTACTGGGAAGGCGTGCGGCGGTACTACGCGCCGTTTGAGGCCGACATTCGCTCCGGCACCGCCGATGTCTACCGGCACGAGATGCCGGGCGGTCAGTACACCAACCTGCGCGAGCAGGCACGTGCGCTCGGGCTGGAATCGCGCTGGGCCGAGGTCTCGAAGGCTTACGCCGACGTCAACCGGCTGTTCGGTGACATCGTCAAGGTCACGCCGACCTCGAAGGTCGTGGGTGACATGGCCCTGTTCATGGTCTCGCGCGGGCTCACGCCGGAGCAGGTGGCTGATCCCGACCATGCGGTTGATTTCCCGGAGTCGGTCGTGCAGCTGTTCCGCGGCGAACTGGGGCTGCCGCCGGATGGCTGGCCGCGGCGTCTGCAGCAGAAAGTGTTGAAGGGTGCCACGGCATTGACCGAGCGTCCGGGCAGGCATCTGCCGCCCGTTGATCTGGCGGCGGCGCGCGCCGAGGCCGAGAAGGCGACCGGCCTCAAGATCGGCGACACCGATCTCGCCTCCTGGCTGATGTATCCCAAGGTCTACACCGAATACGCCGAATTCCAGAAGCGTTATGGGGATGTCAGCGCGGTGCCGACCACGGCGTTCTTCTACGGCCTGCGGGAGCAGGAGGAGATCAGCGTCGACATCGACCAGGGCAAGACCCTGGTGATCCGCCTGCAGGGACGTGCTGACGTCGAGGAAGAGGGCGTCGCCAAGTTGTTCTATGAACTGAACGGCCAGCCGCGCATGGTGCGGGTGCCCAAGGCCGGCAGTGTCAGCGCCCGGGCCGAGCGGCCCAAGGCGCAGGAGGGTCATCCGGATCAGGTGGGCGCGCCGATGCCGGGCATGGTCTCGCGGTTGGCGGTCAAGACCGGCGATAATGTGCGCAAGGGTGACCCCCTGCTGGCGCTTGAAGCGATGAAGATGGAAACCGTCGTTGCCGCCCCCCGCGACGGGCGCATTGCGCAGGTCGCGGTGCAGTCGGGTACCCCGGTCGCTGCCCGCGATCTCCTTGTGACCTTTGACCCTCTGTGACCATGGACGACAATCTAAAGCCCCTCCTCGCGCGCAATGCCGCGTGGGCCGCTCGCACCGCGGCCGAAGATCCCAATTTCTTCAAGCGACTCGTCAGTCAGCAGACCCCGGAGTATCTGTGGATCGGCTGCTCGGACTCGCGCGTTCCGGCCAACGAGATCGTCGATCTCGATCCGGGCGAGCTGTTCGTGCACCGCAACGTGGCCAACGTGGTGTCGCACTCGGACATCAATGCGCAGTCGGTCATTCAGTTTGCCGTCGAGGCGCTGAAAGTGCGCCACATCATGGTGGTGGGCCACTACCGCTGCTCGGGTGTCGGTGCCTGCGTGCACGGCCGCGAGTTCGGCGGTGCCGCCGACTACTGGCTGGGGCATGTGCGCGAGATCGCCACGCGCTATCGCGAACTGCTCGATGCCGAGCCGACCGACCACCGCCGCGAGTCGCTGCTGTGTGAGCTCAATGTCATGGAACAGACGCTCAATGCCTGCAGCTCGGTGCCGGTCCTGGCCGCCTGGCGGCGCGGACAGCCGCTGACCGTCCATGGCTGGATCTATCGTCTCGGCGATGGACGCCTGCGCCATCTGGACCTGTCGGTGGATGCCGAAACGCCGGTTCAGGCGCTGCGCGCCGATGCCATCGAGCGCATCCTCACCACGCGCCGCGCGTACTACCAAAACCGTTGAGCATCAGCACGATGCCGCTCGGTCCGGGCGTGAAATGAGGGCGGTCAGGCTCTACACTGCGCGGCCGGTTGGCGACGCCTCAGCCGTTCGTGCGACGCGGATCCGGACCGACGCGGGTCACCATTCACCGCCTGCGGTTCCCAGACCGCACCCATTCATGTTGAGACAGAAATCCGGGAGATTCACCAGATGAGCGAAACCCCCACCGCCGGCCCCAAGCCCAAGAAATCTGTGGCGCTGTCGGGCGTTGCCGCCGGCAACACGGCACTGTGCACCGTGGGTCGCACGGGCAACGATCTGCACTATCGCGGGTACGACATCCTCGATGTGGCCCAGGCCTGCGAATTCGAGGAAATCGCGCATCTGCTGGTGCACGGCAAGCTGCCGACCGCCTCGGAGCTGAAGGCCTACAAGGCCAAGCTCAAGGCGCTGCGCGGCCTGCCGGCCGCGGTGAAGTCCGCGCTGGAGCAACTGCCGCCGTCGGCCCATCCGATGGACGTGATGCGCACCGGCGTCTCGGTGCTGGGCTGCGTCCTGCCGGAAAAGGATGACCACAACCATGCCGGGGCGCGCGACATCGCCGACCGCCTGATGGCCAGCCTGGGTTCGATGCTGCTGTACTGGTATCACTACAGCCACAACGGCCGCTGCATCGAGGTCGAGACCGACGACGATTCCATCGGCGGCCATTTCCTGCACCTGCTGCACGGTGTGGCGCCGTCGAAGGAGTGGGTCAAGGCGATGCACACCAGCCTGGTGCTGTACGCCGAGCACGAATTCAACGCCAGCACCTTCACCAGCCGCGTCGTCGCCGGCACCGGATCCGACATGTACTCGGCGATCTGCGGCGGGATCGGTGCGCTGCGGGGTCCCAAGCATGGCGGCGCTAACGAGGTGGCCTTCGAGATCCAGCAGCGCTACGACACGCCGGAGGAGGCGGAAGCCGACATCAAGGCCCGCGTCGAGCGCAAGGAAGTGATCATTGGTTTCGGGCACCCGGTCTACACGATTGCCGATCCGCGCAACAAGGTGATCAAGCAGGTTGCCTACGAGCTGGCCAAGGCACAGGGCAACACCAAGATGTATGCGATTGCCGAGCGCCTGGAGACAGTGATGTGGGACATCAAGAAGATGTTCCCGAACCTCGACTGGTTCTCTGCGGTCAGCTACAACCTGATGGGGGTGCCGACGGCGATGTTCACGCCGCTGTTCGTGATCGCCCGCACCGCCGGGTGGAGCGCGCACATCATCGAGCAACGCATCGACGGCAAGATCATCCGTCCCACGGCCAACTACACCGGACCTGAAAACCTCAGCTTCGTGCCGATCGAAAAACGCACGTAAATCCCCCGCGACCGCGCCTGCAGCGCGGTCGTTTCATTTCCGCCGCTCCCTTTTTCCGCTCCATGAACACCGCATACCGCAAGACTCTCCCCGGAACCCAGCTCGACTACTTCGATGCGCGAGCCGCCGTCGACGCGATCAAGCCAGGCGCCTACGCGACGCTGCCCTACACGGCGCGCGTTCATGCCGAAAACCTCGTGCGCAAGGGTGAGCCCGAGAAACTCGCGGCGTATCTGTCGCAGTTGATCGAGCGCAAGCGGGACCTGGACTTCCCGTGGTTCCCGGTGCGCGTGGTGTGCCACGACATCCTGGGGCAGACCGCGCTGGTCGATCTGGCGGGCCTGCGCGATGCGATCGCGGACATGGGCGGGGATCCGGCAAAGGTGAACCCGGTGGTGCCGGTCCAGCTGATCGTCGACCACTCGCTGGCCGTGGAGCATGGCGGTTTCGAGAAGGACGCGTTCGCCAAGAACCGGGCGATCGAGGATCGTCGCAACGACGACCGCTTCCATTTCATCGACTGGACCAAGAAGGCCTTCAAGAATATGGAGGTGATCCCGCCGGGCAATGGGATCATGCATCAGATCAATCTGGAGCGGATGTCGCCGGTGATCTATACCCAGGACGGGGTCGCCTTCCCCGACACCTGCGTCGGCACCGACAGCCACACACCACATGTGGATGCGCTCGGGGTCATCGCCATTGGCGTCGGTGGACTGGAAGCCGAGAACGTGATGCTGGGCCGCGCCTCGTGGATGCGCCTGCCGGATATCGTCGGCGTCGAGCTGTCCGGCAAGCCGGGCGAGGGCATCACCGCGACCGACGTCGTGCTCGCGCTCACCGAGTTCCTGCGCAAGGAGAAGGTGGTCGGGGCCTACCTGGAATTCCGTGGCAAGGGTGCGGCGGCGCTGACGCTGGGTGATCGCGCGACGATTTCCAACATGGCGCCCGAGTACGGGGCCACGGCGGCGATGTTCTTCATCGACCAGAACACCCTCGACTACCTCAAGCTCACCGGCCGCAGTGACGAGCAGGTCAAGCTGGTCGAAACCTACGCCAAGCACACCGGCCTGTGGGCGGATGCGCTCGAGACCGCCCAGTACGAGCGCACGCTGCACTTCGATCTGTCGACGGTCGTGCGCAACATGGCCGGCCCCAGCAACCCGCACAAGCGCCTGCCGACGTCGGCCCTGGCCGAGCGCGGCATTGCCGCGAAGTGGGAGCGGCCGGCCGATGGCTCGATGCCGGATGGCGCCGTGATCATCGCCGCAATCACCAGCTGCACCAATACCAGCAATCCGCGCAATGTCATCGCTGCCGGCCTGCTCGCACGCAATGCGAATCGCGCGGGCCTGACGCGCAAGCCGTGGGTGAAATCCTCGCTCGCGCCCGGCTCCAAGGTCGTGGAAAGCTACCTCAAGGAAGCCGGCCTGCTGTCGGAACTCGAATCCCTCGGCTTCGGCATCGTCGCGTTTGCCTGCACGACCTGCAACGGCATGAGCGGTGCACTGGATCCGAAGATCCAGCAGGAGATCATCGACCGCGACCTGTACGCGACCGCCGTGCTCTCCGGCAACCGCAACTTCGACGGCCGCATCCATCCGTATGCCAAGCAGGCCTTCCTGGCGAGCCCGCCGCTGGTCGTGGCCTACGCCATTGCCGGCACGGTTCGCTTCGACATCGAGAAGGATGTGCTGGGCACCGACCGCAGCGGCAAGCCGGTCACGCTCAAGGACCTCTGGCCGACGGATGCCGAAATCGATGCAGTGGTCGCCCAGAGCGTGAACCCGACGCAGTTCCGCGCCGTCTACGAGCCGATGTTCCGCAAGGAGGCCGACGACGGCGCCAGGATCAGCCCGCTGTACCAGTGGCGCGAGAGGAGCACCTACATCCGCCGTCCGCCCTATTGGGAAGGTGCGCTGGCCGGTGCGCGCGCGCTCAAGGGCTTGCGGCCGCTGGCGGTGCTGCCGGACAACATCACCACCGATCACCTCTCGCCGTCGAATGCGATCCTGATGGACAGCGCAGCGGGCGAGTACCTGCACAAGATGGGTCTGCCGGAGGAGGACTTCAACTCCTACGCGACGCACCGCGGCGATCACCTCACCGCGCAGCGCGCGACCTTCGCGAATCCGCAGCTCATCAACGAGATGGTCGTGGTGGACGGCAAGGTCAAGAAGGGATCGCTGGCCCGCGTCGAACCGGAAGGTCGCATCGTGCGCATGTGGGAGGCCATCGAAACCTACATGGAGCGCAAGCAGCCGCTGATCATCGTCGCCGGAGCGGACTACGGCCAGGGATCGTCGCGTGATTGGGCGGCCAAGGGCGTGCGGCTGGCGGGCGTGGAAGTGATTGCGGCCGAGGGCTTCGAGCGCATCCACCGCACCAATCTGATCGGCATGGGCGTGCTGCCGCTGGAGTTCAAGTCGGGCACCAATCGCCTGACGCTGAAGATCGACGGCACCGAAACCTTTGATGTCAGCGGCACGCTGGCACCGCGGACGACGCTGACCCTGACGATCACGCGCAAGAATGGCGAGAAGGTCGAGGTGCCGATGACCTGCCGGCTCGACTCCGACGAGGAGGTCTCCATCTACGAGGCGGGCGGCGTGCTGCAGCGCTTTGCGCAGGACTTCCTGGCCTCGACCCAGGCCGCATGAGCCCGACGGACAGCCCCATGGTCGATTTCTCGGAGGCTCGTTCGACGGGAAGATAGGGCAGCGAGGTCCGCTGCCCCCCTTTAGCCCCACTCGGAGAAAGTCCCATGCCCGGCACCGTCCAGCTGCATCGCGTCTTGAAGGCCCCTCCGGCGCGCGTCTACCGCGCCTTCGTCGATCCCGCTGCGCTTTGCAAATGGCTCCCGCCCCACGGATTCACGGGCACCGTCCACGAGATGGAGGCGCGTGTCGGCGGTGGTTACCGGATGTCGTTCACCAATCTGGGTACCGGTTCGAGCCACGCCTTCAGCGCGCGCTACACTGAACTCAAGCCCGGCGAGCGGATCCGCCACACGGATCGCTTCGACGATGCGAACCTGCCCGGCGAGATGGACGTGACCATCAACCTGCGCGCCGTGGCGTGCGGCACCGAATTGAGCATTACGCAAGCCGGCATCCCGGACGCCATTCCGACCGAGTTCTGCTATCTCGGCTGGGGCGAATCGCTGTTGCTGCTGGCGCAACTCGTCGAGCCGGAAATTCCGGACGGCGCTTGATATCCAACCGAGGTTTCGATGTCGCACACCCCCCAGATCAAGGTTCCCGCCACTTACATGCGGGGCGGCACGTCCAAGGGCGTGTTCTTCAAGCTGACCGACCTGCCGGCCGCTGCGCAGCAGCCGGGTGAGGCGCGCGATAAATTCCTGTTGCGCGTGATCGGCTCGCCGGATCCGTACGGCGCGCAGATCGATGGCATGGGGGCTGCGACGTCGTCGACCTCGAAGACGGTGATCCTGTCCAAGAGTACGAAGCCTGATCACGACGTCGACTACCGGTTCGGGCAGGTCTCCATCGACAAGCCCTTCGTCGACTGGTCCGGCAACTGCGGCAACCTGACGGCCGCAGTCGGATCGTTCGCGATCAGCAACGGGCTGGTGGATGCAGCGCGCGTCCCTCAGAACGGGGTCTGTGTAGTGCGTATCTGGCAGACGCAGATTGGCAAGACCATCATCGCTCACGTGCCGATCACCAACGGCCAGGTACAGGAAACCGGCGACTTCGAACTCGACGGCGTCACCTTCCCGGCGGCCGAGGTCCAGATCGAATTCCTCGACCCGGCAGACGAAGGCGACGGCGACGGTGGCGGGTCGATGTTCCCGACCGGCAACCTCGTCGATGACCTCGAGGTGCCCGGCGTGGGCACGCTCAAGGCCACGATGATCAATGCCGGCATTCCAACCGTGTTCGTGAACGCGGATGAAATCGGCTACACCGGCACCGAATTGCGCGAGGCGATCAATACCGATCCCAAGGCGCTGGCCCGGTTCGAAACGATCCGCGCCTACGGCGCCGTGCGCATGGGCCTGATCAAGGACGTGTCAGAGGCCGCCACGCGTCAGCACACGCCCAAGGTCGCCTTTGTCGCGCGGCCGATGGATTACGTGTCGTCCAGCGGTAAGGCCATCACCGCCAGCGAGATTGACCTCAATGTGCGCGCGCTGTCGATGGGCAAGTTGCATCACGCCATGATGGGCACCTGCGCGGTGGCCATCGGCACCGCTGCGGCGATTCCGGGTACGTTGGTGAATCTTGCTGCCGGTGGCGGTGAGCGCCAGGCCGTCCGTTTCGGACACCCGTCCGGCACGCTGCGCGTTGGCGCACAGGCCACGCAGGAAAACGGCCAGTGGGTCGTGAAGAAGGCCATCATGTCGCGTTCGGCGCGCGTGCTGATGGAAGGCTTCGTGCGCGTGCCGGGCGACGCGTTCTGATCAGGGGCAGGGCGCGCATTGCGCGCCCGCGGGCTCAGTGCGGCAGCCGCAGGCCGATGTCGGCGGCGCGGTCGCCTTCCGTGCGTTTGATCACCAGCTGCACGTCGCCCAGCCGCAGGCGATCGCCGATCACGGGATGCGGCAGGTGCTGCGCCAGCAACTCGGCGACGGTCAGCTGGCCGGCGCCCTCCGGCAGATCCAGTCCGTAGGCCGCACACAGGTCCGCAACCGAGGCATTGGGGCTGACACTGAACTCGCCGAAGAAGCGACGTTCGCCCGGGCTATTGCCGGCATGGACCCCTTCAAACACCTGGTCCAGTGCCGGCAACTCGGTCTGATCCGCCAGCAGCGAGATGTAGTCCCCGGGCTGCAGTTCGCCCCAGTCGCGGTAATGCAGCACCTGTCCGCCTCGCGCCACGCAGATCACGCGCGAGACGTCCGGGATCGGCAGATTCTTCGGGCGGATGCCCACCAGGCGGCTGTTCGGCGCCAGCCGGTAGCTGACCACCTCGTATCCGCGCTGACCCGGCAGGTCGATATCCACACGATTGACGCGCGCCGTGGTCTGCGGGACCCGCAGGTGCAGCAGGCGTGCCGCTGCCGCGACGGTCGATCCCTGCACCAGCAGCGACACCAGCACGATGAAGAACGCGATATTGAAGAAGAACGCCGCGTTCTCGAGCCCGGCAATCCACGGAAACGTCGCGAGCACGATCGGCACGGACCCGCGCAGGCCGACCCAGGCGATGTACAGCTGCTCACGGCGCGGGAAGCGGAAGGGCGCCAGCCCGATGAAGACGGAGATCGGCCGCGCGACCAGGATCAGGACCAGCGACACCAGCAGGCCCGGGATGATCAGCGGAATCAGGTCGTTCGGCGACACCAGCAGACCGAGAATCACGAACATGCCGATCTGGCTCATCCAGGCGATGCCGTCGTGGAAGCGGCGGATGTTGGCCGAGGCATGGATCGGGCGATTGCCGACGAGCAGCCCCGCGAGATACACGGCGAGAAAGCCGCTGCCGCCCAGCGTTGCGGTCGTGCCGAAGATCAGCAGCCCCCCGAACAGCGCGAGCAGCGGGTACAGCGAATCGGCCAGTTCCAGACGGTCCAGCGCGCGGACCAGCAGCCAGCCGCCGATGCCCCCCATCAGCACGCCCAGCGACATTTGCTGGAACAGCAGGATCAGCGCATCCACGAAGCTGAAATCCGTGGGCGCCTGCAGATAGCCGATCACTGCCAGCGTCAGGAACACCGCCATCGGATCATTGCTGCCGGATTCGATTTCCAGCGCCGAGCTGACGCGCTGGTTGAGTGCCACCGACTGTGTGCGCAGCAGCGAGAACACCGCGGCGGCGTCGGTGGAGCCGACGATCGCGCCGATCAACAGCCCCTCGGCCAGCGACAGATCCATCAGCCAGGCCGCGAACAGGCCGGTGATGCCGGCGGTGATCACCACCCCGAGCGTCGCGAGACTCAGCGCCGGACGCAGGGCGACACGGAACGTCTCGAAACGGGTGTTCAGCCCGCCGTCGAACAGCACCACCGCCAGTGCCGCCGTCGCGGCCAGGTTGGCCAGCGCATAGTTTTGAAAATGGATGCCGCCAATGCCGTCCTCGCCTGCCAGCATGCCGACGATCAGGAAGATCAGCAGCAAGGGCACGCCCAGCCGCGGCGAGAACACCGTGGCCAGGATGCTGACCAGGAACAGCAGGCCAGCCATGAAGATGACTTGATTGATGAAATCCATTGCGTCAGCGGGTTCGAGAGCCGCCCGGTGCGACTCCCGCAGGGATTATGCCGGCTTGCGGCCGCGAAGCCCCCATTGCCGACCGCAGCAGGCGGCTGTTCTTGCGGGGCGGCGCAGGGTCGCCCCGCACGCGCCTAGTCGCTGCCCGGTCCGGTCGGTATACTCGCGCCGGTCAATTTTCAGCACTTCCCAAGGGAGTCAGTCCGTGGATCATCAGAACCACGATAAGGTCTTTTTTATCAATTTCAGCATGGTGATGGCGGGTTTGTTCGCCATTTTCTTCATTTGCATCGTGGCCGCGCGCCTGCTCGACACCGGTGAAGTCAACGCGGATCCGGGAGCCAATGCCCGCATCGAGGCGCGCATCAAGCCCGTCGGGTCGGTGATCACGGATGAGGCGGCGCTGCAGCAGCTGGCCGCGGCCGCGCCGAAGCGCGAGCCGCTGACCGGCGAACAGGTCAACGCCAAGCTGTGCGGCGGCTGCCATCTGGCCGGTGTGCTGGGTGCGCCCAAGGAGTCCGACAAGGGCGCCTGGGCCGCGCGCCTCGCGGCGGCGGGTGGGCTCGACGGGCTGGTTGCCTCGGCGATCAAGGGCAAGGGCGCGATGCCCGCCAAGGGTGGCGATCCGAGCCTGACCGAGGACGAGATCAAGGCTTCGGTCGAGCACATCCTGAAGACTGCCGGGCTGTAAACCGCAGCATCGCTAAAAGTCGGGACGGCGGTATCCGCCGTCCCGCATCAAACGCATTCGCTTGACCCACGGAAGAGGAGAGGGATTCGTTATGAAGATGACAGCCGTCGCTGTAGCCGCCGCCGTTGCGGCCTTTGCCAGCAACCCCGCATTGGCCATCGAGACCGATGCCAGCCTGTACGGCGATTTCCGCCTCTCGCTCGGTTACTTCGACTCTGATGCCACCGACGACGACACCGACGTCGACAACAACAACTCCCACGCCGGCCTGCGCCTGATGGCCAAGGAAGGCGACCTCGCCGCCTTCGTCCAGTACGAGCGCCTGCTCGACAACGACGACGGCACCAGCGAAGGCGAGCTGACCCGCCAGTTCTTCGGCGGCGTTACCGGCAAGTACGGCACGCTGGGCTACGGCCGCCAGGCCACGGCCTACAAGGTTGCCGGCCAGAAGCTCGATCCGTTCTACAACACCTCGGTTGCCGGCATCTCTGGCGCCACCGGCACGATCAATGGCGCGTCCTATGGACAGTCGGCGCTGACCAACGACACCGTCGGCAGTGGCTTCATCAACAACCAGATCGCCTACGTCTCGCCGGTCATCAGCGGCGTGCGCGTCAATGCCGTCGTGTTTCTGGACGATGCCGGTGGCGAGTCCGAGGAGCATGACTTCGGTGCGGGCATCGAGTTCAGCCAGGACG
>JBEIOK010000016.1:0-32558 GCA_040377605.1 Nevskiaceae bacterium
CTCAAAGCATGCTGCCGGTCGCAAAGAATGCGAAGAAGGCCAGCAGGATCAGCAGAGCCCGCCACTGCATGCGCAGCACTTCTTCCAGTGCCAGCGACAGTCCAGCCGGGACGCTTTCGGCGCCGTCGGCCTCCTCGCTGCGCAGGGAGGCGGAAGACACCTCGGCCAGCACCGCCCAGGTTTGCGTACGCCACCCATGCTCCGGCTGCTGCGCCAGTTGGCGCCAGGCCTGCATCGCATCATCGAGGCTGCCGGCAAGCCCAAACAATGCAGCGGTCACCCGCGCCGGCAGCCAGCCCAGCAGCCCGTGCACGGACTCGGCAACCGATTGCGCTGCACTGCCCGGTGCCGCCTCGGCCAGCCATCGTGGCAAGCGACTGGCCAGCCGATACGCCACCGCCCCGGCCGGGCCTGCGGCGAAATACCACAGCAGCACGCCGAACAGTTTTTCGTGCGACTGGATGAACAAGGCTCCCAGCAGGGAGCGATGCGTCTCACCGGGGTTGGGGCCACGCTGCAACGCACGCGACAGCTGCGCGGCACGCTCGAGATCCCCGGATTCGCGGGCACGCAGCAAGTCGTGTACATCCTCTGCCAGATCACGCGGCCCGAGGCACAGCAGCAGCACTGCTGCAGAGGTGCACAACGCAATCAGCGGATGCTCGATCTGCGGCTGCAGCCACCAGATCAGCGTCGTCGGCGGCAGGATCACCAGGGCAGGCAATGCCGCAGACGTCCATATCGCGTCCGGCAGCAGTCGCCTCAATCCGCGCATGGCTGCCATGAACAGCACCGGCCGTCCCCAGCCCGGCAGTTGGCCGAGGACCCGCTCCAGACCCAGCGCAATGAGGATGCCGATCAGCGTCATGTGCTTATCGTAGAGCCTTCCAGCGCACGGCGATAACGATCCCAGTCGAACCCCGGCCCCGGATCGGTCTTGCGTCCTGGGGCAATGTCGCTATGCCCGACAATGCGTCCGTCGACCAGTAGCGGGTAGCGAACCCGCAGCGCGCGCGTGACCGCGATCAGGCGCGCGTATTGGCGGGCCGTGAAAGGCCGGGTATCACAGCCCTCCAGCTCGATGCCGATGGAGAAATCATTGCACCGGCTGCGCCCGTCGAAGCTAGAGACTCCGGCATGCCAGGCGCGGCGCTGCAGCGGTACATACTGCACGACCCCTCCCGTACGCCGAATCAGCAGATGCGCGGAAACGCGCAGTTCGCGCAGGGTCGCGAAGTACGGATGCGCATCGGGATCCAGGGTGTTGGTGAACAGTCGATCGATCCAGGGGCCACCAAAGCGATCAGGGGGCAGGGAAATCGCATGGATCACCAGCAAGCTGACATCACCCGGATCCGGGCGTTCGTCACAATTGGGCGATTCCACCCTGCGCACGCCACGGAGCCAGCCGCTATCGTCTACCTGCAGCGAGCGGGAACCTTTTCGGGCAACCTGCGTCTGTTCGATCATCGGCCGATCCTACCGGTCTTCCATTCGGGGCATCTATGAACCGTCTCATCCTGGCCGCGGCACTCGCGGCAAGCAGCATCGCCCTCGCCCGGGCGGAAACGTTACCGTTGCCGGATGTGCGTATTCCCTATGAGCGCCATGTGCTGCCCAACGGGCTGACGCTGATTATCCACGAGGACCACAAGGCCCCCGTTGTCGCCGTCAACATCTGGTACCACGTCGGCAGCAAGGACGAGCGGCCGGGGCGTACCGGCTTTGCCCATCTGTTCGAGCACCTGATGTTCAACGGCTCGGAGCATTACAACGATGAGTTCTTCCGTCCGCTGGAGCCGGCGGGTGCCACCAAGATGAACGGCACGACCTGGTACGACCGTACCAACTACTTCCAGAATGTCCCAACCAGCGCGCTGGACCTCACGCTATGGCTGGAGTCCGATCGCATGGGACATCTGCTGGGCGCGATCGACCAGAAGAAGCTGGACGAACAGCGGGAGGTGGTGCTCAACGAGAAACGCCAAGGCGAAAACGAGCCCTACGGGAAGGTTGAGGACCTGATCGCAGCCGCCACCTATCCGGCAGGCCACCCCTATTCCTGGACCACGATCGGCTCGTACGCCGACCTCAATGCCGCGACCCTGGAAGACGTCAAGCAGTGGTTCGGGGATCAATACGGCGCCGCCAACGCCGTGCTGGTCATCGCCGGGGACGTCGATGCCGCCGACGTCAAGCGCAAGGTCGAACATTATTTCGGCGACATCCCGTCAGGGCCGACACGAACCCGCCATGGCCCCTGGGTGGCAAAGATGAGCGGTGAGAAGCGCGCGACGATGCAAGATCGCGTGCCCCAGTCGAGGTTGTACAAGGTCTGGAACATCCCAGGCTTCTGCGACAGCGACACCAATCTGCTGGGTCTGGCCGCTGCCGTTCTCGGCGACGGCAAGAACAGCCGCCTGTATCAGCGTCTGGTCTATCGCGACCAGACGGCGAGCGCGGTGAACGTTAATGTGGGGCCCTTCGAGATCGCCTCTCAATTCGCGGTCGACATCATGATCAAGCCGGGCGGCGATCCCGCAGCGGTAGAGCGGGCGATGAATGAAGAGATCGCACGCTTCCTGCGCGAGGGGCCCACCGCCGATGAGTTGAGCCGGATCAAGACTCGCATTTTCGCCAGTGCCTTGAGAGGCCTGGAGCGGGTCGACGGATTCAGCGGAAAATCGGCACAGCTGGCCCAGTACCAGGTCTACTGCGGCAGCCCGGAGCGCTACACCGAAGAACTCAACGAGATCCGTCACACCACGGCGAGCGCTGTTCGTGAGGTGGCGCAGCGCTGGCTCAGCGATGGCAGCTTTGTCCTCACGGTCGAACCTTTCCCGGAATACAGCACGGCTAAAACCGGGGCGGACCGCAGCAAGCTGCCTGCGCTGGGGGTTGCCCCGGCACTGAAGCTGCCACCGCTGCAGAGAACCACCCTCTCGAATGGCCTGAAAGTCGTCCTTGCCGAGCGTCACGAAGCACCGGTAGTCCAGCTCAGCCTGATCGCCGATGCCGGCTTCGCCGCCGACAGCGGCATCAAGGCGGGCACCGCCAAGCTGACGCTCGACATGCTGGACGAGGGCGCAGGACGCTACGACGCCTTGACGCTCTCGGCACGTCTGGAATCCCTGGGTGCAAACCTCGGGGCCGGCTCCAACCTCGATACTTCGTTCGTCACACTCAATGCCATCAAGGCACAGCTGGATCCCAGCCTGTCGGTATTTGCCGATGTGCTGCTGCGCCCGAGCTTTCCGGAAGACCAGCTGGCACGACTGAAGAAGCTGCAGCTGGCCGCCTTGCAGCAGGAAAAGGCCAGCCCGCTGGGCATCGCGCAGCGGCTGTTCACCCGCCTGATTTATGGCGAGCAGCATCCCTACTCGATTCCCAGGACCGGCACCGGCTACGAGGACAGCGTTGCGGCCATCACGCGCGAGGACCTGCGCACGTTCTATGGCCGCTGGCTGCGTCCGGACAACGCGCAGTTGCTGATCGTCGGCGACACCACGATTGCCGAGATCAAGCCGCTCCTGGAGAAGCATCTCGGCAGCTGGAAGCCGACCGGTGGGGCCCGACCGCAGAAAACCCTGCCGACCGTCGAATTGCCGAAGACACCGCGCGTCGTGCTGGTCAACAAGACCGGCGCGGAGCAGACCCTGATTTTCGCGACACATGTCGCCCCCCCGAAGAACGATCCGGACGACCTGGCCATGCAGGTGGCAAACACCGCACTGGGCGGCAACTTCGTATCGCGCCTCAACATGAATCTGCGCGAGGACAAGCGTTGGAGCTACGGCGCCGCCACGGTGATTTCGGGGGCGCGCGGCCAGCGTCCGTTCTTTGCCTACGCAGCCGTGCAGACCGACAAGACGGCCGAATCCCTGCGTGAGGTCCGTCGCGAGCTTGAAGAAATTCGCGGCAAGCGACCGATCAGCGCAGACGAGATGGCGTTTGCTCGGGACAGCCTGATCCGCTCACTGCCCGGCGACAACGAAACGGCCGCTGAAGTCGCGGGCTCCTATACCAGCGTGCTGACCTATGACCTGCCGGATCAGTACTGGAACGACTATGTGACGACGATTCAGAGCCTGAAGCCGGAGGCCGTCGATGCCGCGGCCCGGCGTCTGGTGCAGCCGCAGGCGCTCACGTGGATCATTGTCGGGGATCTGAGCAAGATCGAGCCTTCGATTCGCGAACTGAAGTGGGCCGATGTCGAGGTGCTCGACGCAGATGGCAAGCCACTGCGATAGCCAAGCCGACACTCAAGAAGCCGGGCGAGCGGTGTCGCTCGCCCGGCACCCGTTGGAGCCATGCGCCAACGCGCTGCGGCCTACGGTGTCTCGCCGAGCGGACGCACGAAGGTGAAGAAAACCGGATCAACAACCAGGCGGTTCGCAGCGGCACCGATATCGCCCTGAGGCGCCGTGAATGGCAGGCTGACGATAAACAACCCCAGACCGGCGACCGAGGAAACGATTCCCAGCGGACGCACGACCACCAGGTCGAAGGCCATGGCGGCAGCCGACGGCGAATCGTCGATGCCTTCGCGATAACCCTGTGCTGAAGCGCTGAAAGCCGCCATCGACAACACGACCGCGGCTGCGAAGGAAACGAGCTTGGTCATGGCAACACTCCCGCTGAATGGAATTTCGGCAGCCTAGGCAGCGGTCTGCACCCTGTCAAACCGCCGCTGGCCCGCAAAGGCCGAGCGGCGAGTCCCCTAGAATCCGCGACATGACTGCAATCTACACCGCCGCCACGCCGCTGGAGGCCGAAATCCTGCGGGCCTACCTAGCCATCCATGACATCGGCACCCGCGTCCTCGGCACCGAGCTGTGGTCGGCACGCGGCGAACTCGCGGTCGATAGCTACCCGCGGCTATGGCTGGAAGACGAGCGCGACCGCGAGCGCGCCGAGGCTTTGCTGCAACAGTACCGCCAACCGCGCCCAGCCGGCCTGGATTGGCGATGTCGCTGCGGCGAGCCGGTCCCCGCTGATTTCGACTGCTGCTGGTCCTGCGGATCCCTGCCCGCAGCCTGACCATGCTCCAGATTGCGCTCTACCAGCCGGAGATCCCCGGCAACACCGGCAACATCATCCGGCTCTGCGCCAACACGGGGGCCGGCCTGCACCTGATCCGTCCGCTGGGATTCTCTGTTGACGATCGTGCACTAAGACGCGCCGGGCTGGACTATCACGAGTTCACCACGATGCGCGTGCACGAGTGCTGGCAGGACCTGCTCGCGGAGGTGACGAACACCCGCATTTTCGCGTTCAGTACGCGGGCCCGGCGACGCTACGACGAGGTCGCTTATCACGGCAACGATCTGTTGGTGTTCGGCCCGGAATCACGGGGGCTGCCCACCGAGATGCTGGACTCGCTGCCACCGGAGCACTGCCTGCGGCTGCCGATGCAACCCGAGCGTCGCAGTCTCAACCTGTCGAACGCGGTCGCGGTCGCGGTTTACGAAGCCTGGCGCCAGCTCGGGTTCTCCGGCGCGGGCTAGGCTACTGGCACCGGCCTGCGCACTACTCGGCTTCCGCGCGCGCCGGGCGTGTGGCCAACGCGCGCACGGCCTGCACGGGGCTCATGCGGCCGTCAAGAACGGCGTTGACCGCCTCGGTGATAGGCATTTCCACCCCCAGCCGGGTCGCCAGCCGGGAAACCTCGGGAGCCGCCTTCACGCCCTCGACGACCTGCTGGATCTCCGCAATTGCCTCCGCAACCGAGCGTCCCTGCGCAAGCAACAGGCCCATACGCCGGTTGCGCGACTGATTGTCAGTGCAGGTCAGGACCAGATCACCCATACCGGAGAGCCCCATCAGGGTCTCGGCGCGCGCGCCGAGGGACTCGGCCAATCGCATGATCTCCGCCAGCCCGCGTGTGATCAGCGCCGCTCGCGTGTTGGCGCCCAACCCCAGTCCGTCAGCAATGCCGACGCCGATCGCCATGACGTTCTTGGCTGCGCCGCCGATCTCGACGCCGGGAAGGTCATCGGACCAGTAAGCGCGAAAACCGTCGCCATGCAGGCGACGCACGATTTTCTCGGCGAACTCGGCATCGCGTGACGCGATCGTCACGGCTGTCGGCAACCCCAGGCCCAGCTCCTTGGCAAAGGTCGGTCCCGAAATCACAGCAAACGGGTAGGCGGTGCCCACTACATCCTCGATGACTTCATGCACCAGTCGTCCGGTCCCGGGCTCCAGCCCCTTGCAGGCGCAGGCAATACCCTGGTGCGGGCGCAGCATTGGCAACACCGCATCCAGCGTGGCCCGCAGGGCATGACTGGGCGTGGCCACCAGCAGATCCTCGGCGGCCACGGCCGTCGCGAGATCTGCGGTCGCCATGAGCTTCACGGGGAAGTGACACCCAGGCAGGTATCGCGGGTTTTCGCGCGCCTGCTGCAGTTGGGCCTGCCGCGCCGCATCACGGCCCCACAGCAGCGTGTCGGCGCCGCGACGAGCAAGCTGGATGGCAAGCGCCGTGCCGAAGGACCCCGCCCCGAGGACTGCAATATCCGCCTGTTCCATGGCTTTCTCCGCGCCGGGACGGACGTGTTGCGTCAGACCCCAGCGGCGTCAGTGTGTCGCTGCGGGCGTCGGGGCGGCCTGCCCCTGCGCGCGCTGACGGTTCAGATGCTCGAGATACAGGGCTTCGAAGTTGATCGGCTGCAGCAGCAGCTGCGGAAAACCTGCGCGCTGCGCCAGATCGGCGATGGTCTCGCGCGCAAACGGAAACAGCAGATTCGGACAATAGGCGCCGAGCACGGCGCGACGCTCGTCGTCGTTGGCAAATCCGCGGACAGAGAACACCCCTGCCTGATGCGCTTCGATCAGGAACGCCACATCGTTGCCGAGCTTGGCGGTGACCGTGATGGCCAGCACGACATGGAACGAATCGTTCTCCAGCGACTTGGCGTCGGTATTGACCTCGACGTCCAGCTGCGGCTGCCATTGCCGCGTGAAGACCTGCGGCGCCAGCGGCACCTCCACCGAAGCGTCCTTGACGTAGATCTTCTGTAGCAGCACCTGGCGCCCGGGGGCGGTCGCCGGATCGCGGCCAGCGGCCGGGTTTGCAGTGTTGTCGCTCATCGTGGGGTCAACCGTTGAGAAGGGGATCGAGTTTACCGGCGCGCTCCAGTGCCTGCAGGTCGTCGCAGCCGCCGACATGGGCCTCGCCGATGAAAATCTGCGGGACCGTGCGTCGACCGGTAATGCGCATCATCTCGTCGCGCTGCTGTGGATGCTCATCCACGCGGATTTCCTCGACGGCGACACCCTTGGCCTGCAGCAGGCGCTTGGCCATGACGCAGAACGGACAGATCCGCGTCGTGTACATGCGCACCGGTTTCACTTGCTGGTCACCGGTAGATTAGCCGTGATCCAGGCGTTGATGCCCCCACGCAACGGATAAACCTCGGAGAAGCCCTGCTTCTTGAGCTGGTCCGCAGCGGCACCCGCGCTGCCGCCGAGCGCGCAGTAGATCAGCACCGGCCGCGCCTTGTCCTTGCCGATCTGACCCAGATGCTCGCTGAGCTTGGCCAACGGCGTATTGAGCGCGTGCAGCAGATGCCCCCGCTTGAAATCGGCCGGCGTGCGGACATCGAGAATCAGCGGATCGCGATCATTGATCAGGCGGACCGCCTCGGTCGCGGTCAGCCGCTTGCCACCGGTGAGGTTGCCATGCACCTCATTGGCCACGAGCAGCAGCAACACGGCGCCGAGGGCCACGAACAGGCCGGGATGGTTGTTGAAGAATTCGAGGAACTGGGTCATGCCGATGAGGATCGCGGGGAACCGCTTTGGAACCTGGAGGGGTGAACCGCTAGGATTATCGCATGATCCGAATCCGACTCCTGATTGCGGCTGGCCTCCTCGGGGCCGTGTCGGCCGCATCGGCGCAGGGGTCGGCTCGCGCCGATCTGGACAAGCTGCGCTCCCGGATCGGCACGCTGCAGCAGGAGCTGGAGCAGAACCAGGGTGAGCGCGACACGCTGGCGGGCGAGTTGCAGAAGACCGAGCGAGCGCTAGCCGATCTGAACCGCACCGTTCAGGCCCTGCGGACCAAGGCCGAAACTCAAGGCCGACGCATCCAGGATCTTGAGGCCGAACAGGAGCAGGCTCGCAAGTCCCTGGACCGCAGCCTGGTCGCGCTCAGGCAGCAGGTTCGTGCGGCGTATCTGATCGGCCGCAATGGCCGTACCCAGTTACTGCTCAATCTAGATGACGCGCAGAAGGTCGGGCGCGTTCTGGTGTACTACGACTACCTTCAACGCGCACAGACACGTGGGATCCAGGCCATCAACGCGCGTGCGGTAGAGCTTGAAACGCTGACCGAGCGCCTGCGCAGTGAGCTGGAGACGCTGGACGCCACGCGCCAGGAGCAGGAAGTCGCACTCCGAGGCCTGCGCGCCGAGCGCGGCAAACGCAGCGAAGTCCTCAAACAGCTCAAGCAACGCATCGCCGACGGCTCCAGCGAGATCAAGCGCCTTCAGGATGACGAACGCAGCCTGCGCAAACTGATCGAGTCGGTCCGCGAGAACCTGGCGGATCTCCCGCCGGAAATTGGCTTCAGCGACAAGCCTTTCGCCTCGCTCAAGGGCAAACTGCCCTGGCCCGTCCGCGGCAAGACGCTGGCACGCTACGGCGAGACCAAGGCGGGGGGGCGCCTGACCTGGAACGGCCACTGGATTGCCGCGGCCGAGGGCACCCAGGTCCGCGCCGTCGCGCGCGGGCGGGTCGCCTATGTCGGCTGGATGCACCGCTATGGCCTGATCGTGCTGGTCGAACATGAGGGCGGCTATTACTCCCTGTACGGCCATTCGCAGGGCGCCCGCGTCGCCGTCGGCGACAGCGTCAAGGCGGGCCAGGTTGTCGCGACCGCCGGCAGCACCGGCGGACATGACCAGGCTGGCGTCTACTTCGAGTTGCGCAAGGGCACGGAGCCGATCAACCCGAAGCTGTGGCTAGGCCGCTGAGACGTTCAAATGCCCTCGACAGTCCGGATGCTGGAACCGCTCCCTTTCCGCGCAGTCTGACTGTTGCTATCGTGCCTTCTACTCATCGCTTCCGCCGACAGACCATGTCCCCCTCCTATCGCATCCCCCTGGCGCTCGCCGCCGGCGCCCTGATCGGCGCGTCCGTGACCCTGACCCAGGGCGTCTTCGCGGAACGGCCGAAAGCCGAGCCGATTCCGTTCAAGGAGCTACAGACGTTTGTCGAGATCCTCAACCGGGTCAAGTCGGATTACGTCGAGGAAGTGGACGACAAGACGCTGCTGGAAAATGCCGTGCGCGGCATGCTCACGGGGCTGGATCCGCACTCCGCGTATCTGGACAAGGAAGAGTTCAAGGACATGAACATCGCCACCTCCGGCAAGTTCGGAGGCCTGGGGATCGAGGTGCAGCTGCAGAATGGTTTCGTGCGCGTCGTCGCGCCGATCGACGAGACGCCGGCCGCTCGTGCCGGTATCCAACCCGGTGATCTGATCGTCAAGATCGACGACACCCCGGTGAAGGGGCTCTCGCTCAACGACGCGGTCGACAAGATGCGGGGCGAGCCGGGCACCAAGGTGCTGCTGACACTGGTGCGCGACGGTGAAGCCGCGCCGAAAGTCGTGGAGCTGAAGCGCGCGATCATCAACGTTGCCAGCGTGCGTGGCCGCATTCTGGAGCCGGGCCTGGCGTATCTGCGTGTTTCCAGCTTCACGACGGAAACCGGCGCCTCCCTGGACAAGGAGTACCAGCGCCTGGTGAAGGAAGCCGGCAAACCGCTCAGCGGCCTGGTCCTGGACCTGCGCAACAATCCGGGTGGCGTGCTCGATGCGGCGGTCAAGGTCAGTGATGCGTTTCTTGATCAAGGCGCCATCGTCAGCATCAAGGGCCGCGCGGAAGGCAATGGCCGCAGCTTCGAAGCCAGTCGAGGCGACTTGCTGGATGGCAAGCCGCTGGTCGTGATGATCAATGGCGGTTCTGCCTCGGCATCCGAAATCGTAGCCGGCGCCATCCAGGATCAGCGTCGCGGCGTGCTGATCGGCACCAAATCCTTCGGCAAGGGCTCGGTGCAGACGATCCTGCCGCTGTCCGCCGATGGCGCGATCAAGCTGACGACGGCGCGCTATTTCACGCCGTCCGGCCGCTCGATTCAGGCGGAGGGCATCGAACCGGATGTGATCATCCGTCCGCTGAAGATCGCCAAGACGGAAAGCACCGGCAGTGAAGACCTGTTCGAGCCGATCAAGGAAGCCGACCTCAACAAGAGTCTGAGCAACAAGGACGACAAGGCCGAGCAGGAGAAGCGCGCCAAGGAGCAGGCCGAGAAGGAAAAGCAGGCCAAGGATTCGCAGCAGCTCGCGGAGAACGACTACGCGCTGTACGAGGCCCTGAATCTGCTCAAGGGCCTGACGGTCGCGCACAGCCGCTGAGCCGGGCGCGCTCGTCGATGTCGATGCACGCGGGGGGACGCTGGATCGCCGCCGCCGCGCTGGCGTGGGGCTGCGTAACCGCCGCCTCTGCAGCCCCCGCCATCAGCATCGTCATCGACGATCTGGGCGACAAGCTCAGTTCCGCGCGCGAGGTGCTGGCGCTGCCCGGGCCCATTGCCTGTGCCTTCCTGCCGGAGTCCCCGCATACCCGGCGCCTGGCGGAACAGGCCCATGCCGTCGGCAAACCGGTCATGCTGCACCTGCCCCTGGAGCCGCTGTCAGGGCCGGTCCATCCGCTTGCCGTGAGCGCCAGAACCCCGGTGGATCAGCGCCGCGAGCAATTGCTGCGCCTGCTTGCGTCCGTACCCCATGCGCGCGGCGTGAACAATCATCAGGGCAGCCGAGGCACCGAGGACCGCCTGCACATGCATTGGCTGATGGGGGAGCTCTCGGCGGCGGGGATCGACTATTTCGTCGACAGTGCCACCAGCCCGCACAGTCAGGCCTACCGGCTGGCCCGGGCCTACGGCCTGCCGGCGACCCGCCGCAAGGTGTTTCTGGACAATGATCCCCATCCTGAAGCCGTGCGAATCGAGTTCGAGCGCCTGCTGGCACTGGCACGGCGCGATGGTGGCGCGCTGGCGATCGGTCATCCGCACCCCGCAACGCTGGCGCTGCTGCGCGAGCGGCTGCCGCACCTCAAGGCCGCGGGCATTGAGGTGGTTTCGCCAGCCCAATTGATTGCGCGCATGGAGCGTCGTCCACCGCTCTATCCGGTGCAGTTACGCCTGTCGACACAGCTTGCCACCTTGCTGCCGACGGCCGCCGCCGAATCACCGCGTTCTCACTGACTCCACAAACCTGCCCCACCGGCTGCGGGGCGTGTCTTCTTCAGCCGCGCCAGGCCCTCCAGCCCAGCACCAGTGCGATGCCACCCAACACCCAGCTCGCGAGCGGCAGGCCCGCCCACTGCGGAGCTGCCTTGGCGACGTATAACAGTGTGGCGGCGATTGCGAGACTCCCTGCAGCGGTCATCGCCAGGCTGCGGCGACTCGCCGAGCGCAACTCCAGTCGCAGCTCATCCAGCTGACGACGCGCCACACCCCCGCCGAGGGCCTCGCCGCGTCGTAACTGGACCAACGCATGATGTGCAAGCTCCGGCAGCGAATCTGCCAGCGCCGGAAGGTTGCTGCGCATCTTTTCCAGCGTGGCCGCCGGCCCGATGCGCGCACGCATCCAGTCTTCCATGATCGGCTTGGCAGTCTTCCACAAGTCCAGCTCCGGATTGAGCTGACGCCCTAGACCCTCGACCTGCAACAGCGTCTTCTGAAGCAGGACCAGCTGCGGCTGCACGCGATAGTCGAAGCGACGCGCAACCTGAAACAGCCGCAGCAGGAAGAACCCGAACGAAATATCCTTCAGCGGGCGCTGGAAAATCGGCTCGCAGATCGTGCGGATCGCCGCCTCGAACTCCTCGATGCGCGTTCCTGGCGGAATCCATTCGGATTCCACATGCAGTTCGGCGACGCGCCGGTAGTCGCGATTGAAGAAGGCATAGAAGTTCTCCGCCAGATACCGCTGGTCGGACTGCGTCAGCGTGCCGACAATGCCGAAATCCACCGCCAGATAACTCGGTCGCCGGGGATCCGAGGCATCGACAAAGATGTTGCCTGGGTGCATGTCGGCGTGGAAGAAATTGTCGCGAAACGTCTGCTTGAAAAAGATTTCGACGCCGCGCTCCGACAACACCGTGAAATCGACGCCCATCGCACGCAGACGGTCCAGCTCGCGCACCGAAATTCCGTAGATGCGCTCCATCACCAGCACCCGTGTGCGTGTGTAATCCCAGAACACCAGCGGGTGATAGATCAGCTCCGAGCCGAGCCAGTTGCGCCGGAGTTGCGCGCAGGACGCACCCTCACGCATCAGATCCAGTTCATCGAGCAGCACTTTTTCGTATTCGGCGACGACCTCCCGCGGCCGCAGTCGGCGTGCCATCGCCGAAAACCGCTCGGCCAGCTCGGCCAGCGTATGCAGCAGCTCGATATCGGCCTGCATGATCTCGTCGATGCCCGGACGCAGCACCTTGACCACGACCTCCATGCCCGGGTGGCCGCTGGCATCGGCCTTGAGTCGGGCCCCATGTACCTGCGCCACCGAGGCCGATGCCATCGGGACATCGTCGAATCGCTCGAAAACCTCATCGATGCGACGCCCCAGCTCACGCTCGATGATCTCGCGTGCCTGGACGGCAGGAAAGGGCGGCACACGATCCTGCAAATGCGCCAGCTCGACGGCGATGTCGGCGGGCACGATATCCGGACGCGTCGACAAGGCCTGACCAAACTTGACGAAGACCGGGCCAAGCTCCTCGAGGGCCAGACGCAGGCGCTGCCCCCGCGGCCGCGGGTCCGTGGAGGGCTTGCCGTTCAGGAACTCCTTGAGACCGTAACGCGCGGCAGTTCGCCGGATCTGCCACAGCCGCCGCAGCCGCGAGATTCGTTTCATGGGGTCGCTACCGGCAGGCGCTTCTGAATTCGCGTCAGACGGGCATCGATCCGATCCACAGCCTCGCGCAGTCGATCCACCGCATCCATCCAGTCGGCGACGTCCGCAGCGCGCGCGAGGTCCCCGGTCTCCTCCCGCAGATACTCTGCGGTATCGAGTGCCAGCGTGCTCGCGCTGCGTCGCCCCCAGCCCAGCAAGGTCTTCAGGCCCTCGCTGACACGATGTGCGGCGGCGTCGCCCAGCACGCTGGCCAGTGCCTCCTCCGGATCGAAGCCCACGCGCGCCAGCGTGCGATTGAATCGCTGCAACAACTCCGTGTCGCCGGTGATCTGCAACCCCTGCGGGATGCCAGACTCCCCCTGCCCCACCTGCCAGGCCAGACGCAGCAGGGTCGTCGCCCGCCCCGAGACACTGACATCGGCGGGGGTCTCCGCGTCCGAGTGCACGCGCACACCGCTCGGCATGAACTGCACGCAGAAGCGCCATGACGGCATCTCGGCAGCCAACGCGATCGTGCGACCCTGGAGCCGCGCGCAGTCCTGAAGAGCTTCGGCATCAAGCGCCAGGTACCGGTTGAGCGCCACTTCCAGTGCGGCGCACAGCAAGGCCGGCGCACTCATTCGAGCCGGAATCCGCGATGGACCGCGACCACGCCGCCGGTGAGGTTGTAGACCTGGACGCGGCTCAGCCCAGCATTCTCCATCATGCCCTTGAGCGTCTGCTGATCCGGGTGCATGCGGATCGACTCAGCGAGGTAACGGTAGGAGTCGGCGTCGCGTGCCACTACTTGCCCCATCAGCGGCAGCAGCTTGAACGAATACTCGTCGTAGGCCTTGGCCAACAACCCGTTCAGCGGCTTGGAGAATTCGAGTACCAGCAATCGACCGCCGGGCTTCAGGCAGCGCGTCATCGATCGCAGGGCGGCGTCCTTGTCGGTGACGTTGCGCAGACCGAAACCGATCGTGATGCAGTCGAAGGTGTTTTCGGCGAACGGCAGACGCTCCGCGTTGGCCTGTGCCAGCGGCACCCGGACCAGGCCGCGGTCAACCAGCCGACGGCGGCCTTCACCCAGCATCGCCGCGTTGATGTCGGACAACACAACCAGTCCCCGCTCGCCCGTGGCCTTTGCGAATTCTCGCGTGAGATCGCCGGTGCCGCCGGCGACATCCAGCACCCGCTCGCCGGCTCGCACGCCCGCCAGATCAATGACGAAGCGCTTCCACAGACGATGAACCCCGAACGACATTAGATCGTTCATCAGGTCGTACTTGTTTGCCACCGACGTGAACACCCCGGCGACCCGCTGCTGCTTCTCGGTCACCGGCACTTGCTGGTATCCGAAATGGGTATACCCCGCCTGGGAGGCGGCCTTCGGGTCTGCGGCGTTGGGATCGTGGCTCATGGCATATCGGCGTTCGGACCGGGCCATTGTAGCGGCAAGCCCGTGTTCAGCCGCCGGACTCCGGCGCGGGGCGGGGCGCGAGGGCGGCGAGTTTGACCACGTCGCGGTCGCGCGACATCTCCACCGCTTGGAGCCGCTGCAGATAGCGCGCCCAGTTCGCCGCCTGCCGCTCGCCCAACTCGTGCAGGAGATCCCAGGTGTACAGGCCAGTGTCGTGCCCATCGTCGAATACGAGGCGCAAGGCATAGCGCCCCACCGGCTCCACCCGCGAGATGTTCACGTCACGCTTGCCACCGATCAGCATGGGCTCGACCAGGCCGTGACCGCGCAGCTCCGCGCTCGGTGAATAGACCCGCAGGTACTCGCAGGGCAGCTCGAAGCGCTGACCATCCGCCCAGCTCACTTCCAGCACCCGCGCCTTTCGGTGCAGCTTGACCTGGGTCGGACTGGCCATCACGGTCGAGACACCCGGCTCAGAGAATGTAGCGGCTCAGATCCTGGTCGGCTGCGAGCTTGCCCAGCCGCTGCTCGACATAGGCCGCATCAATAGACAGGACCGACCCGGTCTTGTCTGGCGCCTCGAAGGCCACCTCATCCATCAGTCGCTCCATAACTGTATGCAGACGACGGGCCCCGATGTTCTCGGTCGTTTCGTTAACCTGCCAGGCGACCTCGGCAATCCGCTGCAGCCCATCCTCGGTAAACCGCACCTCAACGCCCTCGGTCTTCATCAAGGCCTTGTACTGCTCCGTGAGTGCATAGTCCGGCTCGGTCAGGATCCGCAGGAAATCGCCCGGCCTCAGTGCATCAAGCTCAACCCGGATCGGCAGTCGGCCCTGCAACTCCGGAATCAGATCGGACGGCTTGGCCAGATGGAACGCTCCCGATGCGATGAAGAGGATGTGGTCCGTCTTGACCGCGCCGTATTTGGTACTGACGGTACTGCCCTCGATCAACGGCAGCAGATCGCGCTGCACCCCCTCACGCGAAACATCACCTCCGCTGAATTCGCCACGCTTGCAGATCTTGTCGATTTCATCGAGGAAGACAATGCCGTTTTCCTCGGCATTGCGGATCGCATCAGCCTTGATGGCTTCTTCATCGACCAGCTTGGCGGCTTCTTCCTCCACCAGCTGCGCCATGGCATCGCGAATCTTCAGCTTGCGCGTACGTGCCTTGGCAGGGCCCAGGTTGGCGAACATCGACTGCAGCTGCTGGGTCATTTCCTCCATGCCTGGAGGACCCATCAACTGCACGCCCGCCGGACCCGTCGAAGAGAGCTTGAGTTCGATCTCCTTGTCGTCCAGCTTGCCCTCACGGAGCTGCTTGCGGAACACCTGACGTGCCGCACCGCTTTCCTGCTGTCGCTGTGGACTGGCCTCGCCATAGTCCTTGGGTGGCGGCAGCAGGACATCCAGCACACGGTCCTCGGCCGCCAGTTCGGCGCGATCACGCACACTGCGGGTCGCCTGCTCGCGACGCATCTTCACCGCAGCATCAACGAGATCACGGATGATCGCGTCAACATCCTTGCCCACATAGCCGACCTCGGTGAACTTGGTCGCCTCCACTTTGACGAAAGGCGCATTGGCCAGCTTGGCCAGGCGCCGTGCAATTTCGGTCTTGCCAACACCAGTCGGACCGATCAGCAGAATGTTCTTGGGATGAATTTCCGCGCGCATGGCCCCGTCGACCTGCGCACGCCGCCAGCGGTTGCGTAACGCAATCGCCACCGCACGCTTGGCGTCATGTTGCCCGACGATGTGCCGGTCCAGCTCCTGAACGATCTCACGCGGCGTCATCGTCGAAGGCTGGGAGGAAGAATCGGTCATTCGAATCTCGGTTGAACGCAGGATCAGCGGTGCGTGGCTCGATCAGCCGGCGTCCAGCGTCTCGATGGTGAGGGTGTGGTTGGTATAGATGCAGATATCGGCCGCAATGTGTAGCGCCTTGTCGACGATGTCGCGCGCTTCCAGGGCCGTGTTGTCGACCAGCGCCCGCGCCGCGGCACTGGCAAAACTGCCGCCCGACCCGATCGCGATCACCCCGTGTGCCTCCGGCTCCATCACGTCACCGTTGCCGGAGATCATCAGCGAGGCATCCCGGTCGGCCACGATCAACAGCGCCTCCAGGCGGCGAAGATAACGATCGGTGCGCCAGTCCTTCGCCATCTCGACTGCCGCCCGTACCAGCTGTCCAGCATGCTTCTCCAGCTTGCCCTCAAACCGCTCGAACAACGTGAAGGCATCCGCAGTGCCACCGGCAAATCCGGCCAGGACCTTGTCACCGTAGAGGCGACGCACCTTGCGGGCATTGTTCTTGACGCGCGTATTGCCCATCGATACCTGGCCGTCACCGCCGAGTGCAACGCGACCGTTACGGCGAACGCAAAGGATGGTGGTACCGTCAAACTGTTGCATGGCTGCACGAGGATCCGGAATTCAGATAGATCCTCATCGTGGGGGCCCCGGGGGGTGATTCAAGCCAAGGCTCGAAACGAAACGGGCGCCTCATCGGCGCCCGCTTCATCTCCCCTGCCGCAGTCTCTTCAGGGTGCGCTTGCCGACTGAGGCTCACATGAGGCCCTGGGCTCGGTGGCGCAGTCACATACTGCCGTCTCGCCCGCCGCGCATTGAATCGACGTGGTCACGCCATTGCCGCAGTCCTGGGTGCAGGACTGAGCCGCCGCCGCCGCATCCGCCGCCAACTGTTCGGCCACCGGCGGGGCATCGATCGTCGCCGGCGCCAACCCTTCGGCCGCGGGCGCGGGCGGCGAGGCCGCCTGCTCCGTCTTGCCGCAGGCAACGAGGGCTACTGCAAGGACCAGGCTGGTCGCAATGGCGAGGCGGCGATTCATCTCACACTCTCTGGAGAAAAGTCTGAACACGGGAAACAGAAAAGGCGCCGTAAGGCGCCTTTTCCGTATTTGCTACGTGCAGCTTACTGAGCCGGGGCAGCTTCGGCCGGGGCAGCTTCAGCAGCCGGGGCGGCTTCGGCCGGGGCAGCTTCAGTAGCCGGGGCAGCTTCGGCAGCCGGGGCTTCCATCGCCGGGGCGGCTTCGGCAGCCGGAGCTTCCATCGCCGGGGCGGCTTCAGGGGCAGCCGGAGCAGCTTCTTCCTTCTTGCCGCAGGCGGCGAGAGCGAGGGCGGCGGCAAGGCCCGTGGCAACCAGAACATTGCGGATCATTTCAAAAACTCCCAAGGGGTCAGAAAAACGGTCGAAATTTCGATACACCGGCCTCTAAACCAAGACAGCAGGGGCCGATACGGCGGCGATCATACACACTTTCCTGCACCGCACAAACGCTTATCCGGCGGTTTTAGACCGTTTGGCGCGCGGATGGGCACTGTCGTAAACCGCCGCCAATCGCTTCCAGTCGAGCTGCGTATAGACTTGGGTCGTACTGAGGTGTGCATGCCCCAGAAGCTCCTGGACCGCTCGCAAATCTCCACTGTTTTCAAGAAGATGTGTCGCGAATGAATGCCGCAGACGGTGCGGGTGGAGATGCACGCCCAAGCCCCGTTGCCGGGCCCAGCGGGCCAGCCCGCCGGCGATGGCGGAACGAGACAGACGGCTTCCCCGCGCGGACACGAATAGCGCAGGCTCATGCGGTGTGGCGTGGGCACTCCGAATCCGGAGCCATGCCGTCAGTGCCCGACGAGCCGGCGCGCCGATCATGACGACGCGTTGCTTGTTGCCCTTGCCAGTGACCGTCAACTCCTCGGCGGCGGCATCCATGACATCGAGGGCCCATAACTCGCCCAGACGCAGACCTGCGGAATAGAACAGTTCGACAATCGCGTGATCGCGGACGGCGAGATCGCCATCCGCCTCTTGGTCAAGCGCCAAACCGAGCGGCTCGGCGGCGATCACCGAGGGCAGCTTGCGCCGCAGCTTCGGCGCCCTGACGACCTGCGCCGGATTCGCCTGCATGCGTCCCTGACGCACCTGCGCTCGAAAGAACCCGCGCAGACTCGACAGATAGCGATGCAGACTGGCAGGGCTGCGTCCGTCGCGGTGCTGCAGTGCCAGATAGGCGCGGATGAAATGCTGGTCGATCTGACCCAAGGCACTGACTGCCGCACGGCGGCAGTGGTCGCCGAAAGCCTCGAGGTCTCTGCGTACCGCCGCCACGGTGTGTATGGAGTAGCGCCGCTGGTGCGCCAGGTAGGCCAGGTGCTCCTCAATCAACGGTCGCATGAAAGCCGGGCATTCTGCTGCGACCGTCGGCCCTGCCACGGTACGCATGACCCGGCCCTACAGCCGTGCGCGCAGCGCGGCAGCGACCAGTTCTGCCGTCATCTCCAGGAACAGCTTGCCCTGGCGAGGCTGAAAGCGGGCCGGGTCCCGGGAGCCCAGCGCCACGAACCCCAGGCTCTTGTCCTTTTCCAGCGGGACCAGCGCCACGGACAGCGGCGGCTCGGCGGCCTTGGGGAACAGTACAGGTGCCCGATCTGCCTCCAGCGGACCGCATTCGATCAGGCGCGTACGGAAGAAATTCTCGAAGGTCCGCGCCAGTCGGCTATCCGGCTCGATCACGACCAAGCCCTCGATGTCGTGGCGTTTGCAGGCACTGCTGGCCACGCCAACCACTGTCTCCTCGATCCCGAAATCCTCGCGCATGCATCGCGCAAGCCCAGCGATCACGCCCCCGAGGGACGGCGCACGAATCAGCGTGCGCGCCAGGCGATGGACGTTGTCGGCGCGCTTCTCGTTGTCCCGCGCCGAATCCATCAGCCGGGTCAGACGGTCTTCCAGTCGCTGATTGCGCGCACGCAGCATGTCGACCTGTCGCTCGATCAGCGATACCGCCGATCCGGCCTTGTGCCGCAACTCGATGGTCTCCAGCAGATCCGGATGCCGGCCGAACAGGTCGGGATGCGCCTTGAGGTAGGCGACGACCTCGCGCTCGGGCACCTGTGGCGTCTGTGCCTCGTCCTCGCGCCCCGCTGCCGTCAGTTCGGCCATTCGATTTCTCCCCGATATACGGTCTCGGCGGGGCCGGTCATCAGCACCGGATGGCCCTCGCCCTGCCATTCAATAGTAAGCGTACCGCCGCGCACCGACACCTCGACACCGGCGTCGAGTTCCCCCCAGCGCTGTCCAACCACCACCGCCGCGCAGGCCCCGCTACCGCAGGCCAGGGTCTCGCCGGCCCCGCGCTCGTAGACCCGCAGCCGCACTTGCGTGCGCGACAGGATCTGCATGAAGCCCACATTCACACTCTCTGGAAACGCGGTGCTGCGCTGCAGCGCCTGTCCCAGCGACTCGACCGCCGCAGTGTCGACATCGTCGACCCGGATCACCGCATGCGGATTCCCCATGCTGGCCGCCCCGAATTCGACGGTGCGGCCATCATCCAGACTCAGCGCATAATGCAGCGACGCAGCCGGCATCTGCAGCGGAATTTCCGAAGGCTGCAACCGCGGTACGCCCATATCCACCGTATACAGCGAGTCGTGCGCATGGCGCAGCTCAAGCACGCTGGTTCGGGTGCGGACCCGGATCGCCGACTTCGCACTGAGTCCCTGCTCGCGAACGTAGCGCGCCAACGCTCGCGAGCCGTTGCCGCACTGCCCCACCTCGGAGCCGTCGGCGTTGAAGATCCGATAATCGAAGTCCACATCGGCCGTCGACGGCGCTTCGATCACCAGCACCTGATCACAACCGACGCCGAAGCGGCGGTCCGTCAGGCGCTGCAGCAGTGCCGGAGTGGGGCGGAACGGCACGCGTGTCGCGTCGATCACGACGAAGTCGTTGCCGGCACCGTGCATCTTGGTGAACTGCAGTTTCATCCGTGTATTGTAGTCGCGTGGCACGCAGATGCGACGCCTCTGGGAACAGGCGAATGACGAGCGATACAGACAACGATCCACTGCAGACACAGCGCCGCATCCGCCTCTCCGGTGGTTGTCACTGCGGAGCCGTGCGCTTTGAGCTCCGCGCGAGATCCCCGCTACTCGTGCAGCGTTGCAACTGCTCCATGTGCCGGCTGACTGGCTTCGAGCACCTGATCGTGCCGGCAACCGATTTCACGTTGCTGAAAGGTCAGGCCGACCTGAGCACGTACACCTTCAATACTGGCGTGGCCCGGCATCTGTTCTGCCGGATCTGCGGCATCAAATCTTTTTATGTGCCGCGCTCGAATCCGGACGGCTACTCGGTGAACCTGCGCTGCCTCGACACGCGCCCTCCGGAGATCATTTATGAGGACTTCGACGGCCAGAACTGGGAACGCCACGGCGCCGCGCTCGCCCATTTGTCGATCACCGCCCCGTGAGTCGGATTCACCCCATCATCACCACCAGCGCACTGCAGGAATGCGCAACGTTCTACGCCCGCGCATTCGACGCGCAAGTGATGTTCCGGGCGGAGTGGTATGTCCATGTGAGCCTGGACGGCTGGGAGCTGGGATTTCTGCATCCCGACCCGCCGCAGCGCATGCCCGTGTTCCAGCACACCACCCCGACCCGCGGCCTGTGCCTGGCACTGGAGGTCGAGGATGTACGCGCAGCAGCTGAGCGACTCACCGCCCGCGGGATCGCGCTGTTGGGGCCCCTGCGCAGCTTCGCGCATGGGGAGGTCGCATTCTCAGTCCTGGACCCGGCAGGAGTGGTGTTGAACATCGTCGAGCGCCGCGAACCGAAGACCGACCTCCTGACGCTCTGAGTCGTAAATGTGCTTTGTAATTTGCCGGATCGCGTGCTAGAACAGCCTGAATAACAAGACGTTAGGAGAACACCGTGAGGGTGCTCGGAGCAGATATCGGTTTCGGTTACACCAAGGCCACGGACGGACGGCAGCAGCAGGTCTTCAAGTCGATCGTAGGCGAAGCCAACGAGGTGCAGTTCGGCGAGAGTCTGCTGCCTGGCCAGCCGCAGTTTCCACGCCATATCCTGATCGGTGACAAAGCCTATTTCGTTGGCGAGATGGCCGAGACGCATTCACGCGGTCGCGGGTTCACGCTCGATCAGGCCCAGTTCCTGACCCAGTACGCCAAGACACTGGCGCTGGCGGCACTGGCACCGTTTGCCGAGAGCGGCGATCCGATCCGGCTGGTTACGGGGCTGCCCGTGGCGTATTTCCGCAAGCACAAGGATCCACTGGCTGCGCTGCTGCAGCAGCGGCACACGATTACGGTGGTCAAGCCCGGCAGTAACGAGCGCGAGGAAAAAGTGGTGTACATCGAAAAGGCGCGAGTCGTCCCGCAGCCTTTCGGCTCGATGTTCAACCTGATGCTCAACGATATCGGCAAGCCTGCGAATCAGCGCTTCGTCAGCGAGAAGATCGGCCTCATCGATGTGGGTTTTCGCACTGCGGACTACACGATCAGCGACAAGACGCGTTATTCGGAACGCGGCTCGGCCTCGACCGACTCCGGCATCTCGCTGGCCTATACCGCGATCGCCAACCAGCTCCAGGAGAAAAGCGGCGTCAGCGTGGAGTTGTACCGTCTATACGAAGGCGTCTCCCGTGGCTCGATCAAGATCAAGGGCCGTCGTTTTGACCTGACAGGCATCGTACAGGCCGCATTCCAGCAACTCGCCCAGCGCATCGCCCAGGAAGTGAACCGCCTATGGGCCGATGACTGGGACATCGACGCAATCGTGATCTCGGGCGGTGGCGGCGCCACGCTGGCGCCATATCTGCAAAGTCTGCTGGAGGGTGAAGTCCTGCCGATGCCCGCCGATCAGGATGCACGTCTCAACAATGTGCAGGGATACTGGAAGTACGGCATGCACCTCTGGGGCGCCTGAAGCACATACCGCCGACGCGGCGCTCAGCCGGCGTCGGCTTCCTCTTTCACCTTCTTCACAGTGAGCTTCAGCACGCGCTCGAACTCCTCGAGCGCGTCGCCCATGTAAACCGCCAGTCGCTGCATGCTTGGCAGCGTGTCTCGACACCCGGTGATGCCGACGTTGAACTGCCCGTCGTAGCTCACCGCCGTGATGTTCAGCGACTGTCCGTGCGACAGCAGCGAGACGGGATACATCTGCTCCATCCGCGCGCCATTGAAATACAGCGGCTGCAGCGGCCCCGGCACATTGGAAATGGTGACGTTGAACATCGGCCGACCCTTGCCACCCAGCCCGGTCAGCAACTGCAGAATGAAGGGCGCCATGAACACCATGGTGTAGTTGGTGATTGCCGTCTTCGGCAGTGCCTGCAGGTGGTGCTTTGCCGCCTGGGCCGAATCATGGATCGCGCGCAGGCGTTCGATCGGATCGGCAAGATGGGTATTCAGGTTGGCAATGATGAAGCTGATCGCGTTGGCCGCCTCGTCGTCGTCCGCTGGCCGCACCGACACCGGCACACCCGCCGTCAGTGGCGCATCAGGCAGCGCGTGGATCTCCTCCAGATAGCGCCGCAGGGCCGAGGCACAGAGGCCCAGGAAGACGTCATTGACCGACACACCGGCCCCCTTGGCGATGCGCTTCACGCGGGTCAGATCGTAGTGCTGGGTAGCAAAGCGGCGCTGTCCCGAGACCCTTCCGTTGAGGATCGATTTCGGGCCCTCGAAGGGCGTCGTCCAGCCCGGCTCGGTGTGTTGAAACGCCTGCTTCAGCGTTGTCGAGAAAGCTTTCGACAGCACCGGTGCCGTCTCTACCTGCGCGCGCGCACTGGCCAGCAGCTTTTCAAGCTTGCTCTGCGCCGCCGTCGGGCGTTCGCGCTTGCTGCCGCCATAGCCCAGCGTCCACGGCGGCGGCAAGTTGCGCGCGCGGGGATTGGGCGACAGCATGCGCTGCAACATGCGCATGCCGCCGACCCCGTCAACCAGCGAATGGTGCATTTTCATGTAGAGCGCGAAGCGGTTGTGCTCCAGGCCCTCGATCACCGTGCACTCCCATAGCGGGCGGTTGAAATCCATTGGATGCGAGTGCAGGCGCTGGATCAACTGGCCCAGTTCACGCTCGCCGCCCGGCTTGGGCAGGGCGGAATGCCGCAGGTGGTAGTCGAGATCAATCCGCCGGTCCTCAACCCATCCCGGCATCACCGATTTGAGCTTGGCCGAGCGCAACTTCAGATTGAACGGCGCCGCAAAGCTGCGACTGCCCCGCAGGTGGGTGAACAGCTTCTGCAGAAAATCCCCAGAGGCCGTCTTCGGCAATGAGAAAATCGTCAGGCTGCCGACGTGCATCGGCGTATCGTTGCTGTCCACATACAGCCAGGCAGCATCCAGCGGCGACAGCTTCTTCATATCCCCTCGCGCTTTTTAACCATTATGGGCGCCATGAGACCACAGCCCGCCCAGACCGACAAACGGCGGGCCGCCCGGGTGGTCGCCCGCCGCAGCTTGGGCCTATACTTGAACAGTCGTTCATTATTGAGAGGGGTTCCGCGCCGTCCGGTGCCGGCTGCCCCCAGGAGAGTCCCATGAGCACGGTCGTTTCCTACCTGCCCGGTATCGGGCCCGCCAACGCCACCGAAGGCGACATCCAGCGCATATTCGAGCGCCAGCGCGAAGCGGCGATTCGCCTGCGCACCTCGACCGCCGAAGAGCGCATTGCCAAGATCCGCAAGTTGCACGATGCGGTGATGGCACACCGCGAGCAGATTCACGAGGCGGCGTACAAAGATTTCAAGAAGCCCCCGGCGGAGGTGGACCTCGCCGAGGTGCTGCCCGTTATCTCCGAGGCCAAGCACGCGATGCGTGCGCTCAAGGGCTGGATGAAGCCCAAGGGCGTCTGGCCGACCAGCCTGACCATCGGCCTCAAGTCCTGGGTCCAGTACGAGCCCAAGGGCCGCTGCCTGATCATCTCGCCCTGGAACTACAACGTGAATCTGGCCTTCGGGCCGCTGGTGTCATGCATTGCCGCCGGCAATACCGCCATCATCAAGCCTTCGGAAATGACGCCGCATCTGTCGGCACTGATGGCCAAGATCATCAAGAGCATCTTCCCGGAAGACGAGGTCGCGCTGTTCGAGGGCGACGTGGCGGTGTCCTCGGCACTGCTGGCCCTGCCGTTCGACCACATCTTCTTCACCGGTTCGCCCAACGTCGGCAAGGTGGTCATGGCCGCTGCGGCCAAGCATCTCACCAGTGTCACGCTGGAGCTGGGCGGCAAGTCCCCGACCATTATCGACGAGACCGCCGATCTCAAGCTCGCCGCGCGCACGCTGATGTGGGGCAAGTACACCAACAACGGTCAAACCTGCATCGCGCCTGATTACATCTACGTGCACGCCTCGGTGAAGGACGCTTTTGCAAAAGAATGCATCGCCGTCATCAACGAGTGCTACGGCGAGACCGTGGAATCGCAGATGAACTCACCGTATCTGGCACGCGTCGTCAACGAGCGCCACACCAAGCGCATCAATGGATTGCTCGAAGATGCCAGGCAGCGCGGGGCTCGCATCCTCTGCGGCGGGCAGGCCAGCGAGAAGGATTGCTTCATCCAGCCGACGCTGCTCGACAACATTCCTGCCGACGCCAAGATCCAGAGCGAGGAGATTTTCGGGCCCCTGCTGCCGATCATGCCGTACACCGATCTCGACAAGGTGATTGCCGATATCAACGCCCAGCCCAAGCCGCTGGCGTTGTACATCTGGAGCAAGAACGAGGCCGTGATCAACAAGTCGCTGAAGCAAACCAGCGCGGGCGGCACCTGCATCAACCATTGCGTGGTGCAGTATGCGCACGGCAATCTGCCCTTCGGCGGCGTCAACAACTCCGGCATCGGCAACGCTCACGGCCTCTACGGCTTCAAGGCGTTTTCGCATGAGCGTGCCGTGGTGCGCACGCGCTTTATGATGGCCCGCACACTGTTCCCGCCGTATACGGACTTCAAGCAGAAGCTGCTGACGTTCATGATCAAGACGCAGTAAACGTCTTCGATCAAGCAAAAGAAGGCCGGGCATTGCCCGGCCTTCCTCGTTCGAGCCTTCGATCTACGGCGCCGCTGATCCGGCGAGCGCAGGCCCGCCGACTTGAACAGCGACCGCAGCGCGCCAGCCAGCTGGTTCAGGGCCAGCCGCTCGAACGGGCCGCCGCCGAAATCGAGGCCGATCCGATCCATCGTTATCATCTGAGCGCCCGCGATTAGCCCAGCGTGGCCCAGAATCCACGGCGTGAAGCAGCGTCGGCTTTCAGCACCGCCTGCAGGTCAGCATCGATCGGCATCCGCCGCAGTGCGCTCACATTTGCCCCGCCGGTATTGCCCGCCGGCACCCACACGCGGGAAAACAGCGCAGCAGCAAGGAGCCGGGTGATCTGCCCCCATGCCTCCCGCGCATCCCGACGCAGCCAGCCAATGCACAGCATCATTCCATGGCTGCGCAGATGGGCCCATGTATCGCGCTGACCGAGCACGTGGGCCCGCTCCAGGGCTGCGAATGCGACCTCCAGTTCACCCCGCTGTCGAGCCGCGTGCGCATCCGCTATTGCCTGTTCGAAGGCCTGTTTCGCTATCGGTCCCATCAGATGCTCCTGAGATTGGAGACGACGATATACACCCCAGACCCGGGGCCAGGGTCAAGCACGCAAGGATGCATGCGGCCGTTGGACGGACTGCACAGGCCCCTGAACCCGGGCTGACGTCGATTCGCCGCCGGCAGCCCCATAATGCAGTCGACGATGATGCTAGAAGCCACCTCTGCTGCGCCGGAATCGGATCGCCCCCTGACACTGGGACGCCCACTGCGCCTGCTCAGCTTCAACATGCAGGTCGGCATGCCGACCGACCACTACGGCCACTATGTGACGGGCGCCTGGCGTCATGTCCTGCCGTCACGCGGCGTCCGTCGCAATCTGGATCGCATCGCCGAACTGGCCCGAGACTACGACGTGGTCGCATTGCAGGAGGCCGACGCCGGCAGCCTGCGCACCGCCAGCGTCAACCAGATCGAGTACCTCGCCCGCCGCGCGGGCTTTCAGCACTGGCGCCTGGGCGTCAATCGTGATTTCGGTCCATTCGCACAGCACGCGATCGGATTGCTGTCTCGAGAGCCTTTGCACGAGGTGCGACATCACGCCCTGCCGGGTTCGCTGCGGGGTCGGGGCGCACTGGAAGCCACGATTCTCGACGCCGATCACCACCCGCTGCAATTGATGGTTGCGCATCTGGCCCTGAGTCGTGGCGCGCGAGCGCGTCAGTTCCATCACCTGGCTGAACTCGCACGCCCGGACCAGGACACGCTGCTGCTGGGCGATCTGAACTGCGAGCCGGACGAGATCGCCGCACATCCCGAGCTGCGCCGCCTGGGATTCCGCATCGTGCACGAGGCGCCTACCTACCCGAGCTGGCGACCCCGGCGCAGCATCGATCATGTGCTGGCCAGCCCGAGTGTTCTGACGCAGACCTGCCTGGTGCTGCCGGATCGGCTGTCCGATCATCTGGCGGTGTCCACCGAAGTGCGACTGCGTCCTCGCTGAGCGCGACTCATGGACCGCCTCGATCTCGATCTGCAGGCCGCACTGCTCGCGCTCTGGGCGGGCATCGCCGTTTTTGCCGCGGGTCACGCGCTGCTGAGCAAGACGGATCCTCGTGCCGCCTGGGGCTGGATCGCGGTGTGCTGGCTGTTCCCGTTCGCCGGCCCGGCGCTGTACTTCTTTTTTGGCATCAATCGAGTGCGGCGCTACGCCCAGCAACTGGGGCATACCGCACGAGCGCCGGCCGTCGGCGTGGAGCTGCCTCCGGATGCCAGCGAGAACGTCCCCGCGCCGCTGCAAGAGGTTGCCCGGGTAGGGCGCCTGCTCACCGGACGCCCCCTGCTCGCCGGCAACGCAATCGTTCCGCTGCAGGACGGCGAGCAGGCCTACCCGAGAATGCTGGCGGCGATCGCCAGCGCCCGGCAGTGCATCGGCCTGGCGACCTATATCTTCGACACCGACGACAGCGGCCGCGCCTTCATCGACGCATTGGCGGCGGCGCGGGCACGCGGCGTCGCAGTCCGCGTCCTGGTCGACGGGGTCGGTGAGCGGTATTGCTGGCCGCCGGCGAGTCGTCTGCTGCGCCAGCGCGGCGTTCCGGTCGCGCGCTTCAATCCGCCGCGGCTGTTGCCGCCGTCGCTGCATATCAATCTTCGCAACCATCGCAAGCTGCTGTGGATCGACGGTGAGATTGCGTTCACTGGCGGGCTGAATATTGGCGACCGGCATCTGGTGCACCTCCCGCGCAGCGGCCGGGTCGCCGACAGCCATTTCGAGTTGCGAGGCCCGGTGCTGACCCAGCTGGCCGAGGCCTTTGCCGAGGACTGGCTGCATGCCAGCGGAGAATCCTGGCAGCCGCCCCCGCCGCCCAGCCTGCCGGCCAAGGGGGATGCGGCCTGTCGCGTCATCACGGATGGCCCGCATGAGGAGGTCGATGCGCTGTCGCACCTGCTGCAGGGCGCGATCTCGGCCGCGCGGCGCGAGGTCAGCATCATGACGCCCTATTTCCTGCCGCCGCAGGACATCATGTCGGAGCTGATCAACGCCGCACTACGCGGCGTGCGCGTGGAAGTCTTTCTGCCAGCGCACAACAATCTGCCGTTCGTGCAGTGGGCCGCACGTCATGCGCTGCCCCAGCTGCTCGAACGTGGCGTGCGCATTTATGAGCAACCCGCGCCGTTCCGGCACGACAAGCTGTTCCTGGTGGACGGCGCCTACTCCCAGATCGGCTCGGCCAACATCGATGCGCGCAGTCTGCGCCTGAATTTCGAACTCAATGTCGAGATTCACGATCGGGTGATCGCCGCGCACCTGTCACGGCGCTTCGATGCTGCGCGGGAGACGTCCACCCCCGTCACGCTGGAAAGCCTCGAGCGGCGCGCCCTGCCGGTACGCCTGCGCGACGCCGTCTGCTGGCTGTTCTCGCCCTACCTGTAGAGAAGGCGCTGACTCAGCCGAGCTTGACGAGCGTGCGGCCCTGCACCGTGCCGGCAATCAGGTCCTTGCAGGCGGCGGGTACCTGATCCAGGGTGACCTCGCGCGTGACCAGACGATCAAGAATGCGCGGCTTCCAGTCGCCTGCCAGCTTTTCCCAGATCGCTTCACGCCAGGCGCGCGGACATTCGACCGAGTGAATGCCGAGGATCGACACGCCGCGCAGGATCATCGGCATCACCGTCGTGTGCAGTTCATGCGATTGCGCCAATCCGATGCTGGCGATGGTGCCCCAGGGCTTCACGCTGCGCGTCAGATAGGTCAGTGTCTCGCCGCCCAGGTTGTCGACCGCACCGCCCCAGACCGCGGACTCCAGTGGACGTCTGCCCACATCCAGCGACTGACGCGAGACGACAGCATCGGCACCCAGGCTTCTGAGATACGCATCGCCACTGCCGGCCTTGCCAGTGATCGCATGCACGGTAAAGCCGGCGCGCTTGAACAGATCGATGGCCATCGAGCCCACCCCACCGGTCGGGCCGGTCACGGCGATCGGGCCCTGATCCGGCGACTGGTGGTTCTCCAGCATGCGACGCAGCGCCAGCGCTGCCGTGAATCCGGCCGTGCCGATCGCCATGGCCTCACGCAGTGTCAGCCCCGTCGGCAGCGGCACGAGAACATCGGCAGGCAGCCGCGCCCGCTCGGCATAGCCCCCATCGAGAGCCTCCCCGATGTTGCAGCCGGTGACCAGAACGGCGTCACCCGGGCGGTAGCGGGCATCGCTGCTGGATTCGACGTGACCGGCCAGATCGATGCCCGGGACCTTCGGGTACGCCCGCAGAATCCGGCTGGTGCCGGTCACCGCCAGCGCGTCCTTGTAGTTGATGCCGCTCCACGCAACCCGGATCACGACCTCACCCGGATTGAGGTCCTCGAGACTCAGGTCTTCGAGACGTGCCTCGGTGGCAGTCTTGTCGAGAGCGTGGACACGCAGGGCGCGAAAGCGGCTCATGTTCAGGTTTCCGGTAACGTCCAAACGCGGGACAATGAGGTCCCAATTCTGACAGAGCCCCGATCCGGGCGACCATGTCTCAATACACTCGCAACCCGCCGCTGAACGAAACCGATCTGGCGCCCGATCCCCTCTCGCAAATCGAACGCTGGATCGGCGACGCGCGTGCCGTCGACATGATCGAACCCACCGCGATGACGCTGGCCACCGTCGATACACAGCAGCGTCCTTCTGCGCGCGTGGTGCTGTTCAAGGGGTTCTATGAGGGCGGCCTGACCTTCTACACCAACTACGAAGGCCGCAAGGGCCGCGAGCTGGCAGGCAATCCCCACGTGGCTTTGGTGTTCTGGTGGGACAAGCTCGAACGCCAGATCCGGGTCGAGGGCACCGTGACGCGCCTCTCCCCCGAGGTGTCGCGCCTCTATTTCGACAGCCGGCCGCGCCACTCCCGCATCGGCGCGATCACCTCACGGCAGAGCGCAGTCGTGCCCTCGCGCGAGGCGTTGGATGCCCGATACGAAGCCGAGCTCGCGCGGTATGCCGAGGGCGAGATCCCGCTGCCCGACTATTGGGGCGGCTACCGCGTCGAACCGCAAAGTGTCGAGTTCTGGCAGGGCCGTCGCAGTCGTCTGCATGACCGGCTGCGCTATGTCCGCGACACGCCCGGCGCGTGGCGGGTCGAGCGCCTGGAGCCATAAGGCCCGGTGGGGGGCGGGGTTCATCCCCGGTTCAAGCCCGCATTGACTATCATCCCGTTCTCACCTGCACCCGCTTCGGAGTCCTGCCATGTCGCGCTGGAAGCTCGCCCTCGGCCTCGTCTGCGTCACCACCGGCCTGATAGTGGCCTGCACCACCTCGCCGACCGGCCGCAATCAACTGCGCCTGGTATCCGACGCCGAAATGGCGCAGATGGGCGCGACGGCCTTCCAGCAGCTCAAGCAGAAGACGCCGCCGAGTCAGGACGGGAAGGCCAATGCTTATGTGCAGTGTGTGGCCAATCCGATCATCCGCGAGGTCGGCGGCACCTGGGAGGTGCAGGTATTCGATGCCAAGGAGGTCAATGCCTTCGCGTTGCCTGGCGGCAAGATCGGGGTTTACACCGGCCTGCTCAAGGTGGCCGCGAATCAGGACCAGCTCGCGGCAGTCATCGGCCATGAGGTGGCACATGTGCTGGCCGGGCATTCTGCTGCGCGCGTCTCCAACCAGATGGCGGCGCAGCTCGGCGTCGCTCTGGGCAGCGCCGTCACCGGCGTGTCTCCGGATATGATCGGCATGGGTGCCAACCTGCTGTTGCTGATGCCTTACGGGCGCGGCGATGAAACTGAAGCCGATGTCCTGGGCATGGACCTGATGGCGCGCGCGGGCTTCAATCCTCGCCAGGCCCCGGAGCTGTGGGTCAACATGGGCAAGGCCAGTGGGGGGAATGCGCCGCCGGAATTCATGTCGACGCACCCGTCGAACCAGTCGCGCATCGCCGATCTCAACCGTCACCTGCCCAAGTCGCTGCCGCTGTACGAGCAGGCCCGGTCACAGGGCAAGGCACCGCGCTGCAGCTAAGCGTCGCCGCGCGAACCATCAGGCGGCGACAGCGGCCGCATCGACCGCGTAATGGCAGGCCGACATCCCGCCGTCAGCAAAGCGGCGCGCATGCGGCGCCCGGCGTGCGCACTGCTCATCCGCCATCGGGCAGCGCGTGGCAAATGCACAGCCCTGCGGCGGCGTCAGTGGGCTCGGCAGCTCTCCTTCGAGAATGCGGTGCTCCAGCGGCGCCTGTGACCCCGGCATCGCTGCCAGCAGCGCGCGGGTATACGGGTGTCGGGGGGCGTTGAAGATCTGATCGACCGGGCCGTGCTCCATCGCGCGGCCGAAGTACATCACCATCACGCGGTGACTGAGGTGGCGCACCACCGCCAGATCATGCGAGATGAACAGCATCGCCAAGCCGAACTCGCGTTGCAGATCCATCAGCAGATCAAGAATCTCGGCCTGGATCGACACATCGAGGGCCGAGACCACTTCATCGCAGATCAGCAGACGCGGACGCACCACCAGTGCGCGCGCAATGGCAATGCGCTGCGCCTGTCCGCCCGAGAACTGGTGCGGAAAGCGGCGGTGGTACTCCCCCGGGATCCCAACACGCTCCAGCATCTGTGCCGCACGCGCGGCGCGTTCAGCCGGACGCATCTCCGGGTACAGCGCCTTCAGAGGCTCCGCAACGGCCTTGCCAACCCGCATCCGAGGGCTGAGGCTGGACAGCGGATCCTGGAATACCAGCTGGATCTCGCGGCGCAACGGCCGCCACGCCTTGGGCGTCAAGCGCACCAGGTCGCGGCCATCGAAATGAATGGCCCCGGAGGTCACCGCCTGCAGCCCCACCAGCACGCGCGCCAGGGTTGACTTGCCGGAGCCGGACTCGCCAACCAACCCCAGGGTCTCGCCCGCGTGCAGGTTGAAATTGACGTCCTCGACGGCCCGCAGCGGCACCTTGCGGCGCCAGAAGCCGCCCGCACGCACCGCCAGCTGCACGCGCAACTGGCGGACCGCCAGCAAGGGCGGAGGAGCGGCAACGGTACTCATGGGCCTCTCCCCCGCGCCGATACCCTGATGGCGAAGGCACTCCCTCGCGCGGGGCGCATCATCGATTTACTCAAGCAGCGAGCGCAGCATCCACGCAGTCTTCTCATGCAGCTGCATGCGCTGCGTCAGCAGATCACAGGTCGGTTCGTCGGAGGATGCTTCGGCGACCGGAAACACCGAGCGCGCGGTCTTGGCGCAGGCCTCGTGCGCTTCGACCAGCAGTCGCACCATCTCCATCGCCTCTGGCACACCATCCGTTTCCTTGATCGACGACAGGCTCGCATACTGCTTGTAGGTGCCCGGCGCAGGGAATCCCAGCGCTCGGATACGCTCGGCCACGAGGTCCACCGCCAGTGCGGACTCGTTGTAGTGCGTTTCGAACATCAGATGCAGGGTGTTGAACATCGGCCCCGTGACGTTCCAGTGGAAATTGTGTGTCTTCAGATACAGCGTGTATTCGTCCGCCAGCAGACGCGACAGGCCATCGGCAATCGCCTTGCGCTGATCCTTGGAAATGCCGATGTCGATCTTCGGCGCCTTGTTGTCTTTCTTGGCCTTGGCCATCGGGAACTCCTTGTCCGGCTCGGGATACTGCAACAGTGTAGAGGCAGTGCAGTGAATCGCCAATGAACTGGCGCGCGCTGCCCGTCACGCTGCCAGCAGCTTGTTCTTGCGGTAGTAACTGAAGATATCGTTGAGATTGCGCTTGGGCTTCCAGCCGAAGGTCTCGCGGAACAGCCGGCCATCGATGATCACCGGATACTTGAAGTAGTTGATCAAGTAAGGCGGGAAGAAGGCATTCCAGTTCAGCAGGTTGCTGACCAGCTTCGGC
>JBEIOK010000140.1:0-7097 GCA_040377605.1 Nevskiaceae bacterium
ATCAGCTGCTGCGTCAGTTCGAGATGACGCGCGACATGATGAAGAAGATGGCCAGCGGTGGCATGGCCAAGTTCATGCGCGGCCTGGCCGGACGCATGCCCCCGGGCATGATGCCGCGCCGGTGATCGGGTTCCGGCGATTTCTGCGGGTGACGCTGCTGGCGCTGCTGCTGGCCATGGCGCCGGCGTCCGCAGCGATCGAGAGTATCGGGATTGGCGGTGTCGCCCCCGAGGCGGCAGGCGTCGTGCTGCAGGGGCCGGCGGGCGTCAAGCTCAGCACGCTGCGGGGCAAGGTCGTCGTCGTCGATTTCTGGGCTTCGTGGTGCGCCCCCTGCCTGGAGTCGATGCCCAAGCTCGATTCACTACGCCAGCGGCTGCACGCCGAGGGGCATACCGAGGATTTCGAGGTGCTGGCGGTCGCCGTCGACAAGGATGTCAAGCTGGCGCGGCGCTTTCTGGAGGCGCGGCCGGTCAGCTACCCGGTGGTCGCCGACCCCATCGGCATTGCCACCGAGAACTTCAAGGTCTGGCGCCTGCCGGCCAGTTTCATCATTGGTGCCGACGGCCGGGTATCGATGATCTATTACGGGTATGGCGCTGAATTCAGCGACGATATCGAGGCGCGTGTCCGCGCCCTGCTGGCCCGCGGCGCCTGAGTTCGGGTGGCGGGGTCGCCGATCGTGCGTAGGCGCTGGAATTCTGTGAAGAAATCGCTACAATACGCGGCCTTTTCGACGCCCCGGATGCCCTTGGGCGCGACTGCTACTGGATTAGAGAAGCAATGGTAACGATTCGTTTGGCTCGCGCCGGCGCCAAGAAGCGCCCTTTCTATCATGTCGTTGCGACCGACAAGCGCAGCGCGCGCGACGGCCGTTTCATCGAGCGCGTCGGGTACTACAACCCGAATGCGAAGGGTAACGAACAGAAGCTGGTGGTGGACCTCGCCCGCATCGAGCACTGGACCAAGAACGGTGCGCAGCTCTCCGAGCGCGTGGCCTATCTGGTCAAGTCGGCGCCCAAGGCTGCCTAACCCGTGGCGTCACCCCGGGTGACGCTGGGCCGCGTCGCCGGAGTCTACGGTGTCAAAGGCTGGGTTCGGATTCATTCCGAGACCCGACCCTTGGAAGGCGTGCTGCGCTACCGCCGGTGGTGGCTGGGCGGAGAAGGCCGTCAGGAATACCAGGCCACGGTTGTTGAAGGTCATCCCCATGGCGGTACGGTGGTGGCGCAGGTCACCGCAGCCAATGGCGAGCCAATCACGGATCGCGATGTCGCTGCGGCGCTGATCGGGGCGACCATCCAGGTCGACCGCCAGGATTTGCCGAAGCTGCCGCGGGGACAGTATTACTGGGTGGATCTGCTGGGTCAGCGGGTCGAGAACAAGCAAGGCATCGTGCTGGGCACGGTGACCGATGTCACCAGCAATGGTGCGCAGGACGTATTGGTAGTCGGCGATGGCGCGGTTCGAAGGTTGATTCCCTTCGTGTCCCCTCAGATCGTCGAAGAGGTGGACTTGGTGGCGGGCCGGATCGTGTGCGATTGGCTGCCCGAGTACGATGAAAATTGAAGTCATCACGCTGTTTCCGGAGTTGGTGGAACAGGTCGTGCGGCACGGCATGCCGCGGATCGCCTCGGAACAGGGACAGCTGCAGCTGACGACGCGCAATCCGCGCGACTACAGCGGCAACAAGTGGCGACGCGTGGACGACCGGCCGTATGGCGGGGGTCCTGGCATGGTGATGGAAGCCGAGCCGCTGCGGCAGGCAGCGGTGGCAGCGCAGCAGGAAGTCGGTGGCGGGAAGAGGGTCTATCTTTCCCCGCAGGGCGAACGCTTCGACCAGCGATGGGCCGAGCGGTTGTCCCGGGAGCCGGGTCTGGTGCTGTTGTGTGGGCGTTACGAGGGGATCGACGAGCGGTTCATCGCTGCGGATGTGGACCTGGAGTTATCGCTCGGAGATTTTGTGGTATCCGGCGGCGAGCTCGCTGCGATGGTTGTGATTGACGCCATTGCGCGCTTGTTGCCCGGAGTGCTGGGCTCGGAGGCTTCGGCAGCGAACGATTCGTTCTCGGCCGGCCTGCTGGACCATCCGCACTTCACGCGCCCTGAAGCGTGGGATGGTGCGGTGGTGCCAGAAGTCCTGCTCGGCGGTGACCACGCCAAGGTGGCCCGGTGGCGATTGAAGCAGGCGCTGGGCCGGACGTGGCTGAAACGCCCCGATCTGCTCGACGAGCTGGAACTGGACGAAGACAAGAGGACGCTGCTCCGCGAATTCATCGCAGAGCGGCACATTGAAACGAGGTAAGGACGATGCACACGAACAAGATCATTGCCGCAGTTGAAGCGGACCAGATGAACAAGAAGGTCCCGGACTTCCGCGCCGGCGACACCGTTGAAGTAAAGGTCAAGGTGAAGGAAGGCGACCGCGAGCGCCTCCAGGCCTTCGAGGGCGTCGTCATCGCCAAGCGCAACCGCGGCCTGAACTCCGCGTTCACCGTGCGCAAGGTCGCGCATGGCGAGGGCGTCGAGCGTGTGTTCCAGACCTACAGCCAGCAGGTCGCGGAGATCACCGTCAAGCGTCGCGGTGACGTGCGCCGCGCCAAGCTGTACTTCCTGCGCGGGCTGTCGGGCAAGGCGGCGCGTATCGCCGAGAAGCTCGACTAATCATCCGTCGCGGACCCCTCGGGTCCGTGCTGAGTTGACCAGCCGCGGCGAGAGGTCTGCCTCTCGCCGCGGCTTTTTTCGTCTGGCGTTTGCCGGCGGCAGCTGGCTCTTGAATCGCGTTACTGGCGTCCCGACTACACAAGCCCGTTAGTCGCCCATTGCATAGGAGATCCGAATGAGCGCCGAAAAACGCGAATTCCAGGCCGAGGTGCGGCAGCTGCTGCACCTGATGATCCATTCCCTGTACTCGAACAAGGAGATCTTCCTGCGGGAGCTGATCTCCAATGCGTCCGACGCGTGCGACAAGCTGCGCTTTCTGGCGCTCGCGCAGCCAGAGTTGAGCGATGACCAGGAACTGGCGATTGAGCTGCGGGTAGACCGCGAGGCCGGCACGCTCACGCTCAGCGACAACGGCATCGGCATGTCCTACGAGGAGGTCATCGACAACCTCGGCACCATTGCCCGCTCGGGCACTCGCAAGTTCCTGGACTCCCTGTCCGGCGATCAGAAGAAGGACTCGGGCCTGATCGGCCAGTTCGGTGTTGGCTTCTATTCGGCGTTCATCGTCGCGGATCACGTCACGGTGCTGACACGCCGGGCCGGTGCCGACCGCGCAACGCGGTGGGAATCCCGCGGTGAGGGGGAATTCACGGTCGAGTCCGTCGACAAGCCGGGGCGCGGCACGGAGGTGATCCTGCACCTGCGCGATGAGGACCGCGAATTCCTGGAGCCGCATCGTCTGCGGGGTCTCGTGCGCCGCTACTCTGATCACATCGGCTTGCCGATCCGTCTGCGCGAACAGGCTGACGCAGCGCCCGAAACGCTCAACCAAGCGCGCGCATTCTGGACGCGGCCGAAATCCGATCTCAAGGATGAGGATTACCAGCAGTTCTATCAGCACCTGACCCACGATCACGCGCCGGCGCTGGCGTGGGCGCATCACAAGGTCGAGGGCACGCTCGAGTACACCTCCTTGCTGTATCTGCCATCTCGGGCATCGTTCGACCTGTGGGATCGCGATCCTCAGCGGGGGCTGCAGCTGTACGTCAAGCGTGTCTTCATCATGGACAAGGCGGCGGAGTTGTTGCCGCCGTATCTGCGTTTCATGCGCGGACTCGTGGATACCGCCGATCTGCCGCTCAACGTCTCGCGCGAGATCCTGCAGAACAATCGCACGGTCGAGAAGATCCGGGGGGCACTGGTCAAGCGCGCACTGGACCTGATCGAGGATCTCGCGAGGCAGCGACCGGAGGATTACGCGAAGTTCTGGGATACCTTTGGCGCCGTATTGAAGGAGGGGCTGGTCGAGGACCCGGCCAATCGCGAGCGGATCGCCGGCCTGTGTCGCTTTGTTTCATCCACACATAGCGAGCGAGCCGAAGTCAGCCTGCAGGGCTACATCGAGCGCATGCCCGCCGCGCAATCCAAGATCTATTTCCTCACTGCCGATACCGTTGCGGCGGCGTTGGGCAGCCCGCATCTCGAGGGCTTTCGTGCCAAGGGCTACGAGGTGTTGCTGCTCACTGATCGTATCGACGAGTGGGTCGCTGCTCACCTGACGGAGTTTGGCGGCAAGGCGCTGGAATCGGTGGCGCGGGCGTCCAAGGACGTCGAGAGCCTGATCGAGACCACGGACCGCGCGCGCCACGAGGGGGAGTATCGTGAAGCTCTGGAGCGGATCCAGGCGCTGCTCGGCGACCGTGTCGAGTCCGTCAGGCTATCGGCGCGGCTGACGGAGTCGCCGGCTTGCCTGGTTGCGTCCGAGCATGCGCTGTCGCGTCGACTGGAGGAAATCCTCAAGCGCGCCGGGGAGAACGTGCCGGGATCGCGCCCGATCCTGGAACTCAACCCTTCGCATCCACTGGTCGAGCGTCTGAAGTCCGCGGAAGGTGAGATGGCGGGCGATTTGGCAGAAGTACTGCTCGGTCAGGCGACGCTCGCGGAGGGGGCGCAGTTGCCCGATCCGGCCGGCTTCGTGCGACGCCTCAACCGCCTGATTCTGGCGCAGCCGCAGAGCCGCATCCTCGTCGACTGATCAGTGGAGGATGCGCACGGCATCGACGAAATGGCGCCTCCAGTAGGGCAGATGCACGGAGGCGACGATGACGGAGCGTCCGCTGGCAGGAGCATGCACGGCCTGATCGTTGCCCAGGTAGATGGCGACGTGATCGATTTTGCGGCCCTCGAAGCTGTAGAACAGCAGATCGCCGGGCTCGGCCTTTGACAGGGTGATATCGCGTCCGGCGGCATGCTGCTCACGGGCAGTGCGCGGCACGCTCACGCCGGACTGTGCGTAGACATACTGCACCAGGCCGCTGCAGTCGAAGCCGTCTGGGGTGACGCCCCCCAGCCGGTAAGGGCGGCCGACCTGCCCCAGCGCATCGAGCACGATCTGGTGGCGCAGGGTTTCCCGCTCGCGGTCGCTGTAGTGCGGGCTGCCCGCACAGGCCGCGAGCACCGCCGCCAGCAGCAGGGTGATCAGCCCGTGTCGTCGCGTCATGCCGGCGGTGGCGCCGTCTTCAGCATCGAAGGCCGCTGCGCGAAATGCTCGTACCACGCGGCGAGGGCTTCATAACCCTGACGCCAGTCCACGTACGGCAGACGGAAGTCGAGGTAGGCCAGCGCTACGCCGGTGCTGATTTCCACGCGCCCCGGGGTTTCCGTCGAAAGCCCGCTGACCTCCAGATTCAGCATCTCCACGCTGCGTCGGATGGCCGCTGCCTGACGGTCGAGAAAGACGGTGTAGACGATGCTTTCGGGGCGACGCTTCTCGAAGACGATCGCGACGGCGGCATCCATGATGCCTTCGGCGACGATATCGCGACGCAGCGTGGCCCAACGCTTGGTGCCACGCGGCAGCGACGCCAGTCCGCGGCCGCGCGTTTCCAGATACTCGATGATCAGACCGGAGTCGGGCAGGGCCTCGCCTTTCTCGGTCACCAGCGTGGGGATACGTGACAGCGGATTGGCTGCGAGGAACTCGGTTGTCGGATTGAACGGGTCGACGATGATCTCTTCGATCAGGTCGGATAGGCCCAGTTCTTCCGCGGCGACGCGGACCTTGCGCGAATAGGGCGAGGTCTTGCTGCAGTAAAGCCGCATCTTCATGTCGGTTCTCCGTGCACGGCCCCCGCGTCGATGGCGCGGTTAGGGTGTTGCATTATCACCGGCAGCGCGGTCGGCTGCGCACCGCCGCGCTCAGGTGCCGAGCAGAAACTCCACCAGCGCCATCTGCGCCCACAGCCGGTTTTCGGCCTCGTCGTAAATCACCGAGGCCGGACCATCGATGACCTCGGCGGAAACCTCTTCGCCTCGATGGGCGGGCAGGCAGTGCATGAAGATCGCCTCCGGCCTGGCGCGCGCCATCAGCGCAGCATCGACCTGATAGCCGCTGAACGCGGCCAGGCGCTTCTGCGTCTCGGCTTCCTGGCCCATGCTGGTCCAGGTGTCGGTGACCACCAGGTCCGCGTCGTCGGCCGCTGCAGCTGCGGTCGCGGCGATGACCACCGCACCGCCGGCCTCCGCGACCAGGCTGCGGTCTGGCGCATAGCCGGCGGGTGTGGCGATCCGGAGCGTGAACCCGAACAGGCGTGCGGCCTCGATCCAGGAATGGCAGACATTATTGCCATCACCAATCCAGGCCGCGACCTTGCCGCGCGGATCGCCGCGATGCTCGAACCACGTCTGCAGGTCGGCCAGCAGCTGGCAGGGGTGATGCAGGTCCGACAGCCCGTTGATCACCGGAACACGCGAGTTGGCGGCGAGCGCCTGCTGGTCCGCCTGCGAGTCGTTGCGGATCATGATCGCGTCGCACATGCGCGACAGCACCTGCGCGGTATCGCTGATCGGTTCGTCGCGGCCGAGTTGGGTGGTGCCGGAATGCAGGAACAGCGCATGCCCGCCGAAGCGCGCCATGCCGGCCTCGAAACTGACGCGGGTCCGCGTCGAGTTCTTGGTGAAGATCATGGCCAGTGTCTTTCCCACGAACGGGCGGTAGCCCGTCTCGTTGCGCCCGGCCTTCAGCGCGATCGCGCGCTCGATCAACGTGCGCGCTTCGGAGGCGGTCAGGTCGGAAAGCCGGAGAAAATGGCGGGCCATGTCAGGTCCTCAAAAAGAAAAAGGGCCGCGCGCGGCGCGGCCCCGTATGGGTTCGGCCGGGTGATCAGCCGAGATTCTGCTCGACGAAGTCCCAGTTCACGATCGCCCAGAAGTGCTCCACGAAACTGGCACGCGCGTTGCGATAGTCAATGTAGTAGGCGTGCTCCCAGACGTCGCAGGTCAGCAGCGGCTTCTGGTTGGCGGTCATCGGGTTGCCCGCACCCTGGGTGCTGACGATCGCCAGCGAGCCGTCGGCGTTCTGCACCAGCCAGGCCCAACCGGAGCCGAAGGTGCCCATCGCGGTTTCGGTGAACTGCTTCTTGAAATCTTCAATGCCG
>JBEIOK010000265.1:0-1741 GCA_040377605.1 Nevskiaceae bacterium
GCTGGCCTGCGCACGGCTGCAGCTCGACGTCAGCGACTGTATCTATGTGGGCGACGATAAGCGCGACATCGACGCGGCGCGTGCCGCCGGCATGTACAGCCTCGCGATCGGCTGGGGCTACTTCGGCGACGGCGGCCCGATTGAGGCCTGGGGCGCCGACGAGATTCTGCATACCACGACCGCCTTCGCGGCTCGCCTGCGGACGCTGGCGTAAAATCGCCGCCCGTTCTTGCTCACTCTGTCTTCGTTCATGGCCGCTCTGCCCGCCTCCTACGCCCCCGCCCCCGATCTGCTGGCCGGTCGACGCATCCTGATCACGGGTGCCGGCGACGGGCTCGGCAAAGCCACCGCGCTGGCCTGCGCGCGCCATGGGGCGACCGTGATCCTGCTGGGACGCACGGTCAAGAAGCTGGAGGCCGTCTACGACCTGATCGAACAGGCGGGTGGCGCGGCTCCGGCGATCTATCCGCTGCATCTCGGCGGTGCCAGCTGGAAGGATTACGCCGAACTGGCGATCACCCTGGAACGCGAGCTGGGCGGACTCGACGGCATCGTGCATGCCGCCGCGCACTTCAAGACGTTTTCACCGCTGCAGGACATCGAGGCCAAGGACTGGCTGGAAACCCTGCAGGTCAATCTCACCGCGGGCTTCGCGCTGACACGGCACTGCCTGCCGTTGCTGGCAGCACGGCGCGACGCTTCCGTGGTGTTCGTATCCGACCGGCAGGGTCGTGAGCCCAAACCCTTCGGCGGGGCCTACGCCATCGCCAAGGCTGGTGTCGAACAGATGATGCGGATCTGGGCCGCGGAGCTGGACGGCAACGTCAATCTGCGCATCAACAGCTATGACCCTGGGCCGATGCGCACCGGCCTGCGTCTGAAGGGCTATCCGGGTGAGGTCCTGGAGCAATCGCCGCCGCCGGAGCAGGCGGTGCCTGCCCTGTTGTGGTTGCTCGGTCCGGACAGCCGCGGGGTCAGCGGCGCGGCGCTTTAGCCGCGGGGCTGCGGCGCGGTGCCGGCTTGCCCGCCGCCGGGCGACCGCCGCGATCGGAGGGTTTCGACGATGCGGTGCGGCCTTCCGGTCGGCGACTGGTCGGCAACTTGCGATCGCCGTCGCGCTGGCGTGCAGACGCAGGCCGCCCGGATGCTCGCGCCTCTGAGGCGCGAGACCCCGCTTCTCCGCGTCTTGAATCCCCGCGGTCAGCAGCACGGCCACGAGCAGGTGGACGCTCTGTCGGTCGCTTCGCGGGCGCTCGCTCAGCGTCGCGTCTGGAGGCTGCGCGCCGGCCCGCGGCACGGCTTTCTTCCTTCATGCCTACGGCATCGAGCAACGCCAGCAGCTCCTCCGGCTCGGCTTCGCGCGCGCTGCCAGACTTGATCCCGCGCCCCAGTTCCAGCGGGCCGTAGGCGGTACGGATCAGGCGGCTGACCTGCAGGTCCTGAGACTCGATCATGCGCCGCACGAATCGGTTGCGACCTTCGCGCACGACCACGCGGTACCACTGATTGGCACCCTCGCCGTCCTCGTTGTCGCCCGGCTCCATGCGCACGAAACGCCCGACACCATCCTCCAGCTCGACCCCCGTGGTCAGTCGCCGGATCACGGCCTCGTCGACCGTGCCGAGCACGCGCACCGCATAGACGCGTGGAATCTCGAAGCTCGGATGCGTCAGACGTCTGGCGAGCTCGCCGTGATTCGTGAACAGCAGCAGTCCTGAGGTATTGAGATCGAGACGGCCGA
>JBEIOK010000018.1:0-30606 GCA_040377605.1 Nevskiaceae bacterium
GTGCTGGACGATCACGACGCGGGCATCACCGAGGTCGTCCGCGGCTCAGACCTGATGGGCTCGTCGCTGCGACAGCTCTATCTCTTCCAGGAACTGGGCTTCCCGGCGCCGAATTTTCGACACCTCCCAGTGCTCACGGATGTCGAAGGCCGCAAGCTCTCGAAGCAGAACCACGCTACACCACTGAACCTCGGTTCTGCAGCCATCAACCTCTGGCACTGCCTGACATGGCTGGGTCAGGATCCCCCGGCCTCCCCACGAAACGCGTCAGCGGCCGAGCTCCTAGATTGGGCGCGCGCGCACTGGAACGAAGCACGCCTCCCCCGAGCTTTGACCATATCATTGGAGACACCGGCCTGATTCTGGCATGATGCTATGCAGCAAACGCACTGCAACATTCCAATTGAATTAAGGCCTTATGTCCGACCTCCGTGTCATCAAGAAGTATCCCAATCGCCGGCTGTACGACACGCACATCAGCCGCTACATCACGCTGGAAGAAATCCGGCAACTCGTGCTGCAGAACGTGCAGTTTCGGGTCGAGGACAAGCGCACCCATGAGGACATTACGCGCAGCATCCTGCTGCAAGTGATCGCCGAACAGGAAGACGGTGGCAACCCGATTTTTACCACCGAACTGCTGGAGTTCATCATCCGTTTCTACGGCGACCCGATGCAGAACAGCATCGGGCGATATCTCGAGTTGTCGGCCCGCCTGTTCCAAGAGCAGCAAGGTCATTTCACCGAGCAGCTCAGACAGATGCTGGGGCAGGCGCCGCAGCCGCTGCTGGTGCTCAAAGAACTGGCCGACAAGCAGGTCCCTATCTGGCGATCCGTCCGCAAGGAATTCCTGCATAACCTCTCGACCAAGGCCAAGGCCATCAAGCGTCGCGCCGGCATCGAAGATGGCACGGATACTGCTGATTCAGAGTGACCTAGGCCATTCGATCTGCTGCGACGCAGCATCTGAATGACACTCACGTCACAAAATAGTCCCAATATCCTCCCAAGTTGCTGTTATTAAGTACTTTATTTTTAAGATGCCTGTGTTGACATTGAAGTAAGTACCACCTATACTGCACTGCAACATGAGTCGGAAAGCAAAAACCCGGTAAGGCCGGGTAGCCTACCGGGTCAGATCAGTCTCCTCCAGAAAGGCCTCGCGCCTTTCTCGCACTTAGCCCCCCTACCCTGGGGGGCTTCTTTTTTTCAGCAAACACCAGCAGGTCCGTTGGTCGGACTCTCCTCCCGCTCCCCCAGAAAAGCCAGCGGCGCAGTTACCTGCGCCGCGGCCGAGTACTATACCCCGGATTCTGAATCAGAATCCGGGGCGATTCAAGCTGTTAGACCGACTCCTCGGCAACGTCCAGAGCTTTCATGGAAAGGCGGATCTTGCCGTCCTTGCTGACCTCCAAGACCTTGACACGAACCGACTGGCCTTCCTTGACCACGTCTTCGACCTTGTCGACGCGCTTGTCCGCAAGTTGGGAGATATGCACCAGACCATCCTTGCCCGGCGCGATGGTCACAAAAGCGCCGAAGTCCATGATCTTTGCAACCTTGCCTTCATAAATCGTACCGACCTCGACATCACGCGTCAGTGCATTGATGCGCGCGATGGCCGCCTCAGCAGCCTTTCCATCGACCGCTGCGATCTTGATCGTGCCGTCGTCGGAGATGTCGATCGAGGTGCCCGTCTCCTTGGTGATCGCCTGGATAGTCGAGCCACCCTTGCCGATGACTTCACGGATCTTGTCGGGGTTGATCTTGATCGTCGTGATACGCGGCGCGAAGGGCGACAGTTCGGAACGCGGCGCCGGCAGCGCTTCATTCATGGCCTGCAGGATATGAAGACGTGCAGCCTTCGCCTGCGTCAGCGCCTGCGCCATGATCTCACCCGTGATACCGGCGACCTTGATGTCCATCTGCAGCGCGGTAATACCTTCCGTCGTGCCCGCAACCTTGAAGTCCATATCGCCGAGATGATCCTCGTCGCCCAGGATGTCGGTCAGCACTGCCCAACGCCCTTCCTCAAGGATAAGTCCCATCGCCACACCAGCCACGGGGGCCTTGATCGGAACGCCCGCATCCATCAGCGCAAGACAGGCACCACAAACGGATGCCATCGATGACGAGCCGTTGGACTCGGTCACTTCGGACACCACGCGCACGATGTAGGGGAATTCCTTGTCCAGATCCGGCATTACCGCAGCGACGCCGCGCTTGGCCAGACGGCCATGTCCGATCTCGCGACGCTTCGGCGCATTCATCCGGCCGGTTTCACCCACGCAGTACGGCGGGAAGTTGTAGTGGAACATGAAGTTCTCATGCCACTCACCTTCGATCGCATCGATAATCTGGTAGTCCTTGCCGCTGCCCAGCGTCGTGATCGCGATGACCTGCGTTTCGCCACGAGTAAAAACGGCCGAGCCATGGGTGCGCGGAAGCAGGCCGGTGCTGATCGCCAGCGGGCGCACAGTGAACAGGTCGCGGCCATCGATACGTGGAGCGCCATCGAGAATACGATTGCGAACAATCTTGGCCTTCAGCTCATCAAGCTCGGCTTTGACCTGGTTGACCGTCAAGGTCGTACCAGCCGGCAAGCTGCCAATCGCGGCTTTCGCCACTTCATCGAGCTTGCCGTAGCGAGTCTGCTTATCAGTAAAGGCATAAGCCTCGGCGATCGGCGCCTCGAACGACTTCACGAAATCCTTTACCGCGCTGCGATCCGGAGCCTTCCAATCCCACTTCGGCTTGCCGGCCATGGCCGCAAGCTCGTTGATCGCCAGGATGGCAGCCTGCATTTGCTCGTGACCGAACAGAACCGCACCGAGCATGACCGGCTCGGACAGCATCTGCGCCTCGGACTCCACCATCAGAACGGCGTCCTTGGTCCCTGCAACCACCAGATCAAGCTGAGAGGTCTCGAGTTCAGACGCCGTCGGGTTGAGGATGTAATTGCCATCCTTGTAGCCGACGCGAGCCGCGCCAATCGGCCCTTGGAACGGAACACCAGCCAGCGCGAGCGCAGCGGATGCACCGAGCAGTGCCGGAATATCGCCATCAACCTCAGGATTGAGCGACATCACCATCGCAACAATCTGGATCTCGTTGTAGAAACCTTCCGGGAACAGCGGACGAATCGGACGATCAATCAGGCGCGACGTTAGCGTCTCCTTCTCGGTCGGGCGTCCTTCACGCTTGAAAAAGCCACCGGGGATACGACCACCCGCATAGAACTTTTCCATGTAATCAACGGTGAGCGGGAAGAAATCCTGCTCGGGCTTGGCGTCCTTCTTCGCGACAGCGGAGACGAACACGACGGTCTCGTCCATGGTGACGATGACGGCCGCAGAGGCCTGACGTGCGATCGCGCCAGTCTCAATCGTGACGGTGTGCTTACCGTAGCTGAACGTCTTTTTGACGGGCACGGCTGGGGTGGCAGGAATTGCCATAGTGAGCACCTGCTAGGAATTAGGGGCGATAGAAACAGAAGCGCCGCTTGTCAGCGGCGCAGACCGAGTTCAGCAATCAGCTTGCTGTAGCGTGCTTCATCGGCCCGCTTCAGATAATCCAGCATCTGGCGACGCTGGTTCACCATCTTCAGAAGGCCACGACGCGAGTGGTTGTCCTTCTTGTGCTGTTCAAAATGGGGAGAAAGGGCATTGATCCGCTCGGTGAGCAGGGCAACCTGCACCTCAGGGGAACCCGTATCGCTCGTGCCACGGGCGAACTTCTTGACCACGTCCGCCTTGCGCTCAACCGTCAACGTCATTGCTTGAAACTCCAGGAAAATCTTGATTTATTCATCGTTTGCTAAGCTCGGTATATTAACGTCTAGCCCGGCTTGATCACAAGCACGACCGCTTAGCCTTGGTGCAACCAGCGACGCGGCACGAGCATCCCTTCTTTGTCGGACTGACCGAGCCCCAATAGCCGCCCCTGCCCATCCAGGATTGCGACCCTGGCTTCCGCCGCCGTCGCCAGCACTCTGGGCGCCTGGACCGGTCGGCCATGGGCCAGCGCAGTTGCCTGAACCTCATCCACCGTCACCGACGGCCAATGTCCGAGCCCACGCTCGGGCGGCATCAGCAATCGATCCAAAGCCTCATCGGAATCAGCCGAAATCTCACTTAACGTCTCGAAATTCATGAGGTTTTCACCCTCGAATGGCGTCACGGCGGTGCGACGCAGTTCAACCAGATGAGCGCATTGCCCCACGCTTTGCGCAATATCTTCTGCCAGCGTCCGGATGTAAGTCCCTTTCGAACAGCGCACATCGAACGCGAATCGATCTGAGGCGAAGTCGACCAGCTCCAGCGAGAAAATCGTTACCTGGCGTGGCTGACGCTCGACCTCCACTCCCTCGCGGGCCAGCGCATAGAGCGGCCTTCCCAGGTGTTTCAGTGCCGAATACATCGGGGGGATCTGAGTGATCGGACCGACAAAGGCTGCCAGCGCGGCCACAAGCTGCGGCCTCTCCAGACCGCTGGGATCCGAGCGCTGGATGATCTGACCCTCCGCGTCACCCGTCTCGGTCTTGGCACCGAGTTGTGCGGTCGCGCGATAGCACTTGTCCGCCTCCAGCAGGACTCCGCAGAGCTTGGTCGCCTCGCCGAAACACAGCGGCAGCACGCCCGACGCCAATGGATCCAGGCTGCCTGTGTGTCCAGCCTTCTCGGCGCGATAGATACGCTTAGCCCGCTGAAGCGCATCATTGGAGCTGACGCCAACCGGTTTATCCAGCAGCAAGATGCCCGTGACCGGGCGGCGCTGGACGCGGCGAGGTCCTGGGGCCATGACGCCCCGACGGCTCAATGGTCGTCGCTGTGGCGCTCGTCGTCGGCCACAGCGGTTCGGATCAGAGCGCTAATCCGATCACCTTCCCGAAGCGCTAGGTCTGGCGAGAAATGCAGCGACGGAACCGACCTCAACTTCAGCCTCGATCCCAGTTCATGACGCAACTTTCCAGAAGCGCCGTTGAGCCCCTTGATCGCGTCCTTGAGCTGCTGATCGTCGCCCAGCAAGCTGACGCTGACATTGGCATTTCGCAAATCAGACGCGACTTCAACACCCGTCACGGTCACCCCCTTCACACGAGGGTCTGACAGACAATCACGAATGAGCACGGCAAGCTCCATCTGCAGCTGGGTTCCGACGCGCAGCTTTCGCGGATATTCCTTCATCGGTTTCCGTGCGTCGGGTTCCCGGATACAGGCATCAGGCCACGGCTTGAACCGAGCGACGCACTTCCACGCGCTGGAAGCATTCGATCTGGTCGCCCGCCTTGATGTCGTTGTAGTCCTTCACACCGATACCGCACTCGGTGCCGGCTTCGACCTTCTGGACATCGTCCTTGAATCGGCGCAACGATTCCAGAACGCCTTCGTAGATGACGGTCTGGTTGCGAAGCACACGGATTGGCAGGCTTTTCTGGACCGAGCCCTCTATAACCAGACAGCCCGCAATATTGCCGAGCTTGGAACTGCGGAACACATCACGAACCTGAGCAATACCCACGATCTGCTCGCGCGTTTCGGTGCCCAGCAAGCCGGACACTGCATCCGTCACGTCGTCGATGATCTCGTAGATGATCGAGTAGTAACGCACATCGATACCGGTATCCTGGATCCGCTTGCGCGCACCGCCGTCGGCACGAACATTGAAGCCGATGATGATGGCCTTGGATGCCATTGCCAGGTCTACGTCCGACTCGTTGATGCCGCCGATCGTCGACGACAACACGTTGACTTTGACCTCCTGGCTCGGAATCTTGCGCAAGGCTTCAGCGATTGCTTCGGCAGAACCCTGCACGTCGGACTTGATCATCAGGTTGAGCTGCTTGACCTCACCCTCGCCCATACGGGCCAGAAGCTGGTCCATTCGAACTGCCTGCGACTGTGCAAGCTTTTGCTCGCGCAACTTTTGCTCGCGCAGCAGGGCAAGCTCACGAGCCTTACGCTCGTCAGAAACCACGACGACGTCATCGCCGGCATCAGGCGCACCAGAAAGACCGAGGACCTGTACCGGAATCGAGGGGCCGGCCTCCTTCACTGGCCGTCCGGCCTCATCAAACATCGCACGGACACGACCGAAGTGAGGACCCGTCAGGATCACATCACCTTGGCGCAAGGTGCCCGCCCGCACGAGAACGGTGGCCACAGGGCCGCGTCCTTTCTCGATGGACGACTCCAGGATGTTGCCGCGCGCCAGCGCCTCGATCGGAGCGCGCAACTCCAGTACTTCGGCCTGAAGCAGAATGGCGTCCAGCAGCGCATCAATACCAAGACCGCTGACCGCAGACACCCCTACGAACTGCACGTCGCCGCCGTAGTCTTCAGCCACAACTTCTTCTTTCAACAATTCGTTCTTGACCCGATCCATATTGGCATCGGGTTTATCCATCTTGGTGACGGCAACCACCAGTGGCGCCTTGGCAGCGCGCGCATGCTGCACCGCCTCGCGAGTCTGAGGCATGACGCCGTCATCACCTGCCACCACCAGGATCACGATGTCGGTGACCTGGGCTCCGCGAGCACGCATACGCGTAAATGCGGCGTGACCCGGCGTGTCCAAGAAGGTCACGATGCCCTTGGCGGTCGGCACATGGTAGGCACCGATATGCTGCGTGATGCCACCCGCCTCGCCCGCCGCAATGCGCGTCTTGCGGATGTAGTCGAGTAACGAAGTCTTGCCGTGATCGACATGTCCCATGATCGTCACGACCGGCGGACGTGGCGTGGTGTCGCCCTCGAGCGTGACGCCGGTCACCGCCTGCTCCAGACTGTCCTCGAGATCACTGGCCTTGACCATCTTGGTCTTGTGCCCCATCTCCTCGACCATCAGCACAGCCGTATCCTGGTCCAGGGTCTGGTTGATGGTCGCCATGATGCCGTTCTTCATCATGACCTTGATCAGGTCCGTGGCCTTCACCGCCATGCGGTTGGCGAGTTCTCCGACGGTGATTGCCTCAGGCACCTCGACCTCGCGAACGATCGGCGCAACTGGCTTCTCGAAGCCGTGAGCGTTCTCGACACGAATGCGGCCCGAGGGCTTCTTTTGCTTCTTGTCGCGCTTCCCGCCCTTGCCCTCCGAGAGGTGCAATTCCTGACGATGATGGCGGTCATCCTTGGCAGCACGTTCGGCTGGCTTCTTTGCCGCTGCAGCCGGCGTTGCCGGTGCAGCCACCACAGGCTGGGCGGCAATCTGCTTCGCAGCCTCTGAAGCGCGTCGAATATTCTCCGCCGCGCGCGCGCGCGACTGCTCCGCGTCCCACTTGGCCTTATAAAGCGGGTCCTCGACCAGACGACGGGAGTGCTCATCACGAACGCGCTTTTCGGCGGCAACGGCCTCGGCCGCTTCGCGGGCCTGTTCATCGAGCTTCTGCTGCGCCTCGAGCGCCTCTTGCTGCAAGCGCTCGGCCTCGGCCGCTGCAGCCGCCGCATCAATCTCAGCTTCGCGTTCAATCTGCCGGGGAGCAACGGCCTCCTCGACGCTGGGTGCTACCGCTGCGGCGTCGATTTCAGGCTCGGCTTCAACCTCGACTTCAGACTCATCGGGCTTCACATAGGTGCGCTTCTTGCGCACTTCGATGCTGACCGTCTTTGCAGGGGCTCCTCGGGCACCGCCCAATCGCAACTCAGAAGTTTCCTTGCGCTTCAGGGTAATTCGGCGTGGCTCGGCCGAAACCGCACCACGCGTTTTGTGCTGCAAGTAGTTGAGCAGCGCAACCTTGTCCTCAGCAGACACGGCCGCCTGAGCATCCTTGACTGCGACGCCTGCTTCCTTGAACTGCGCCAGCAACTCTTCGAGGGGACGCCCCAACTCTTTTGCAAAATCCTGCACCGTTACCGTCGACATAGGTCTTCCTCGAACTCGCTTTATGCGCTCTGCGTCAGGCGTAAGCCTTGGCGCGAGCAGCCATGATCAACTGCGAAGCTCGTTCCGGATCAAACTGAGGAATCATCTCCAGCAGTTCATCAGTGGCAAGGTCCGCCAGGCTCTCCAGCGTCGAAACACTCGCCTCGGCCAGCTGATAAGCAGTGTCTTCATCCATCCCTTCCAGCTCAAGCAGATCCGCAGCAGGCGCCGCGTGTGCGCGCTGCTCCGCCTTTGCAATGGCCTTCGTCAGCAGCACGTCACGAGCTCGGTTGCGCAACTCATCGACAATCTGCTCATCAAACTCTTCGATCCCGAGGAGCTCCTCGGTTGGCACGTAGGCAATCTCTTCGAGCGTCGTGAAGCCTTCCTGGACCAAAACGCCAGCAACCTCGGCATCAACATCCAAGCTATCCATAAACATTTGCAGGACCGACTGGTTCTCCTGCTCCTTCTTGGCCTCCGCGTCGGTACTCGTCATCACATTGAGCGTCCAGCCGGTAAGCTCCGAAGCTAGGCGAACATTCTGGCCGCCGCGACCGATTGCCTGAGCCAGCTTCTCTTCAGAAACGCCGATCGTCATCGAGTGGGACTCTTCATCGACGATAATGGTTTCGACCTCCGCCGGCGCCATCGCATTAATGACAAACTGCGCAATGTTTTCGTCCCACGGCACGATATCGACGCGCTCTCCAGCCAGTTCATTGGAAACGCTCTGAACGCGCGAGCCACGCATGCCGACGCATGCGCCGACCGGATCAATACGCTTGTCCTTGGCCTGAACCGCAATCTTGGCGCGCAATCCCGGGTCACGCGCCGCACCCTTGAGTTCAATGAGCCCCTGTGCGATCTCTGGCACCTCGAGCTTGAACAGTTCCATCAGATAGATGGGCGACGTGCGTGACAGGAAGAGCTGCGGGCCACGAACCTGCGGGCTGACCTCATAGAGATATCCACGAATGCGGTCTCCTGGGCGAACCGGCTCGCGCGGGATCAGATGCTCGCGCGGCACAACCGCCTCGGCATTGTTGCCCAGGTCAATGATGACGTTACCGCGCTCCAGCCGCTTGACCTGGCCGGAAATCAACTCGCCGATGCGATGCTTGTAAGCGGCGACCACTTGAGCCCGCTCAGCTTCGCGCACTTTTTGCACAATGACCTGCTTGGCCTTCTGCGCACCGATGCGGCCGAAGTCGACCGAATCGACTTTTCGCTCGATGACATCGCCAGCAACGGCGGCTGGATTCTCCTTCTGCGCGTAGGAAAGCTTGATCTGACGCTCGGGATACTCAAAATCCTCGCTGTCATCCTCAAGCACTGTCCAACGCCGGAAGGTTTCGTAGTCCCCGGTCTCGCGGTCGATCGCGACGCGAAGGTCGGACTCGTCGCCGTACTGCTCCTTGCCGGCGGAGGCCAACGCAGCTTCCAGCGCAAGAAAGATCAGATCCTTCTCTACGCCTTTCTCGTTGGAGACCACATCGACCATCAGCAGAATGTTCTTGTTCATGGCCCTTTACTCTCGATCGTATTCTGGGACGAGGCGAGCGCGATCGATTTCCGCAAGCGGAATTTCGACCATGCCTTCGGCAGTTTGGAGGGAAACAACGGTATCGGTGATATGCCGAATCCAGCCGATAAAGCGGCGGCGCCCATTCAGAGGCGCCATCAACTGGATACGCGCCTGTTCATTCATGAAACGGGCGTAATGCGCTGGCTTGGCCAAAGGCCGGTCAAGACCAGGCGACGAAACTTCCAGGCTGTAGGGGGTGCTGACGGGATCTTCGACGTCGAGAACCGCCGCAACCTCACGACTCACCTTTTCGCAATCCTCGACGGTGATGCCCGCAGCGATATCAATATAAAGACGAAGCAGCGCGTGCTTGCCGCTGGGACTAAACTCCAGCAGCACAAGTTCATACCCAAGCGCGGTTATCACCGGCTCCAGCAGAAGCTCCAGCCTTTCTCTCAATACGGCCATTCACTCATCCGAACGAGGCCAATAAAAAAGGCCCTCAAGGGGGCCTTTCTCAAGCCAACAAATTGGTAGCGGGGGCAGGATTCGAACCTACGACCTTCGGGTTATGAGCCCGACGAGCTGCCAGACTGCTCCACCCCGCACCAGACAGTCGAAAATTATAGTGTATAACCCGTCGACAAGCAAGCTATTCGGGACGACTGAAACGCTGCAAATACCGGTATCAAAAAGAGAAACCGGCGTCAGAGCCGGCCCATCCTGTTACTGCTGGTGCCCACGGAGAGACTCGAACTCCCATGACTTTCGCCGCTACCACCTCAAGGTAGTGTGTCTACCAATTCCACCACGTGGGCATATCCATCAACCAGCGGGCGGCGATTCTAGCGCCCACTCTTCGATTTGTCTCTACTACTCTGGCACTGCGGGCGCTTCTGCGGACGCGGGCGCAGCCACCGCTTCCGGAGCCGCGGCATCCGGCACGGCCACCGTAGGCTGCTGTACGCGATCAACGACGGATGAGCCGGCCTCTTTCTGCCCATGCACCAGATAGGCGAGCGCCAAGCTGACCACGAAGAAAATCGTGGCGAGCCAAGCCGTGGCGCGGGACATGAAGTTGGCCGAGCCCCGGCTTCCGAAGACGGTGCCCGACGCACCGCTGCCGAAAGCCGCACCCGCGTCCGCCCCTTTTCCATGCTGCAACAGGATCAGACCCACCAGGCCGAGGGCCACGACGACCTGCACAATCACCAAAATCGTATACATGTGTCTCTACTCTGACTGGGCCTGCGCCGCGGCGCAGATCGCCAGAAATTCGTTAGCCTTCAGGGACGCGCCGCCAATCAGTCCACCGTCGATATCCGGGCAGGCCAGGAGCTCTCCCGCATTGTCGGCCTTCATGCTGCCGCCATAGAGGATGCGCGTCGAATTCGCGATTTTAGCATCCTGGACCGCCAAACGACCACGGATGAATTGATGCACCGCCTGCGCCTGCTCGGGGGTCGCTGTTCGACCGGTTCCGATCGCCCAGACTGGCTCGTACGCAATCACGGCATTCTTGAACACCGCCGCTCCACTGCTCACGAGCACTGCGTCCAGCTGCCGCGCCACGACCGCCTCCGTAGCCCCGGACTCGCGCTCCTGCAGGGTCTCGCCTATGCATAGCACCGGGATGAGACCACTGTTTTGCGCGCACTGAAACTTCCGTGCTACCACCGCATCCGATTCACCATAGAGCGAGCGACGCTCCGAGTGCCCCACGATTACGGCACTGCAACCGATATCGCGCAACATGCTGCCAAGCACTTCTCCCGTGAACGCGCCGGCCTTCTGCTGATCTGCGAGATTCTGTGCACCGAGCTGAACCGGACTCCCCTCAATCTGCCGCCCCACCGAGTCGAGGTATACCAGCGGCGGACAGATCAGTACATCAACCTTGGGGTACTTGCGCGCATCCAGCATGATCTCGTGAACCAGGCTCGTGTTCGCGTCGCGGGACCCGTTCATTTTCCAATTGCCAGCAATCAGCTTCCGGCGATCCATCGTCTGTCTCCTTCAGAATTTATAGCTGTGCACGACGCACACAATCGGCCAGCAGTTCGGCTTCACGGTTGGTCTCGACAGCATCCTCGCCCTCGACCATGACCCTCAGCAGCGGCTCGGTGCCGGATGCCCTCAGCAGCACCCGACCGCGGCGGCCAAGACGCTGCTCCGCAGCGCGTTGCGCTTCGCGAATGGTGGCCGACTCCAGCAAGCCGGCAGCCCCGGCCTTGGACGCAACCGGCACATTGAGAAGTCGCTGGGGGAAACGCTTCATGCCCCCGGCCAGTTCAGCCAGACTGCGTCCCTCCTGCTGCATCGCCGACAACACTTGCAGGGCCGATACGATGCCGTCCCCCGTGGTCGTCTTGTCGAGGCACAGCGTGTGTCCGGATGTCTCGCCGCCCAGCACGCCTCCCCTGGCGCGCAGCATCTCCATGACATAACGGTCACCAACCTTGGCCCGATCAAACTCGATACCCAGATCCGTCAGCCCCCGCTCCAGTCCCAGATTCGACATCAAGGTGCCGATCACCGGCCCGCGTAACGTACCCGCCTTCGCTCGCTGGCAAGCAATGATGTAGAGAATCTGGTCACCGTCAATCTCGGCGCCCTGGGCGTCAACCATCAGGCAGCGGTCGGCGTCACCATCAAGCGCAATCCCCAGGCTTGCGCCATGGCGAATAACAGCAGCCTGCAAAGCTTCCAGATGGGTCGATCCGCAGCCGTCATTGATGTTCAGACCGTTGGGCTGCGCACCAATGGTCACAACCTGGGCGCCCAACTCCTCGAACACTGCGGGCGCCACTCGATACGCCGCGCCGTTTGCGCAGTCCACCACCAGCTTGAGGCCGTCCAACGCGACGCCGTCAAAGGTGCTCTTGCAGGCTTCGATATACCGACCTGGTGCGTCATCAACCCGCTTGGCACGCCCTAGCTGCGCCGGCTCCACACATTCCATCGGCCGCTCCAGCCAAGCCTCGATCGACGATTCCAGCGCGTCGTCCAACTTGCCCCCGTTGGGCCCGAAGAACTTGACGCCATTATCGTGATGCGGGTTGTGCGAAGCCGAGATGACGATCCCGGCCTGCGCACGCAGCACTCGTGTCAGATAAGCCACCCCGGGCGTAGGAAGCGGCCCCAGCAGATCGACCTCTACACCTGCTGCCGCAAGTCCTGCCTCGAGAGCAGATTCAAAGACATAGCCAGACCGACGCGTATCCTTGCCGATCACCACCTTGGCCCCAGCCGCGCCCCCGAGCACCCGTCCCGCGGCCCAACCCAGCTTCAGGGCGAACTCGGGCGTCATCGGGAGTTCACCGACGCGGCCGCGGATGCCATCGGTCCCGAAGTACTTGCGCATCACTTCCCCCCACCTGCCTGTCGAATTGCCTGAACAACGGCCAGCGCATCCGCCGTCGCCCGCACATCATGGGCGCGCACTATAGCGGCCCCCAACCACGCTGCAACACTGGCGGCACCGAGGCTGGCGGGCAGGCGCTCGGAAACCTCGCGACCAAGCAAATGTTGAAACATCGATTTGCGTGAAACCCCCACCAGCAATGGACGCCCCAGTGCAGCCAGTCGCGGCAACTGCGATAACAGTCTCAAGTTGTGATCGAGGGTCTTGCCGAAGCCAATGCCTGGATCCAGCAGCAGACTTGAGAGGTCAATGCCTCCCCGCTGGCATGCAAGGATGCGATCGGCAAAAAACTGACAGACTTCTTCCGCCACCTCCGCGTACTGCGGCGATTGCTGCATCGTGCGGGGCCCTCCCTGCATATGCATGAGGCAAACCGCCGCACCGGTCTGCGAGGCCGCTTCAACGGCACCGGGAGCCCGCAGGGCATTCACGTCATTGATGATCTGGGCTCCTGCCTGGCAGGCCGCGCGCATCACTGCCGGCTTCATCGTGTCGATCGAAATGACGACACCGAAGTTGCGGTTCAGCCGCTCGATAACCGGAATCACTCGATCCAGTTCCAGTTGCTCCGGCACCGCCTCAGCGCCGGGTCGGGTCGACTCTCCACCGACATCGATAATGCGCGCACCTTCCGCCACCATGGATGCGGCTCGACGCAGGGCGGATTCGACATCGGCATGATGCCCTCCATCCGAGAAGGAGTCGGGCGTCACATTGAGCACGCCCATGACCAAGGGCACGCTCAGATCCAGTGAGCCGCGAGGGAGGCGCAGTTCCATGCGGACGAAAAACAGAGGCCGGCGCTAGGCCGGCCCCGGATTCAGGTCTGACTCGCGGGCTTTGGGGTTACCACCGGACCCGCACCCTTGTCGCTGGCGGGCCGCGGCGTTCCGCCGCCTGATGAATTGCCATCGGTCCAACTCTCCGGAGGGCCCGGCTCTTGCCCGGCCATGACCCGCCGGATCTGCTCGGCATCGATGGTCTCGTACTTGATCAAGGCTGCCGCCATCGCGTGCAGCTTGTCGAGATTGCTCTCGATAATCTGCTTGGCACGCGCATAGTTGCTCTCAATGACGATACGAATCTCGCCGTCGATTGCGTACGCCGTCTCGTCGGAAACATTCTTGGTCTGCGTCACCGACTTGCCGAGGAACACTTCGCCACTCTCTTCGGTGTAAGCCAGCGGCCCCAGCTTGTCCGACATGCCCCACTTGGTCACCATGTTGCGAGCAATATCTGTTGCACGCTCGATGTCGTTACTGGCACCGGTTGTGACCTTGTCGAGACCGAAGATCGTCTCCTCGGCAATGCGGCCACCGAATAGCGAGCAGATCTGCGAGTTCAGGCGCTGCTTGGTGTAGCTGTACCGATCCTCGACCGGCAGGAACATCGTCACGCCGAGTGCTCGACCGCGCGGGATGATCGAAACCTTATAGACGGGATCATGCTCTGGCACTGAAAGGCCGACGATGGCATGGCCCGCCTCGTGGTAGGCCGTCAGCTTCTTTTCATCCTCGGACATGACCATGCTGCGGCGCTCGGCGCCCATCATGATCTTGTCCTTGGCACGCTCAAAATCTTCGTGATCGACCAACCGCTTGTTGGAGCGCGCTGCGAACAGCGCCGCCTCATTCACCAGATTGGCCAGATCGGCTCCCGAGAACCCGGGCGTGGCTCGCGCGATGATATCCGGCTTGACGTTATCAGCCAGCGGCACCGCCCGGATATGTACCTTGAGAATCTGCTCGCGCCCGCGGACGTCGGGGAGTGGCACGACCACCTGCCGGTCGAAACGGCCAGGACGCAGCAGTGCGGGGTCAAGCACGTCAGGACGGTTGGTCGCAGCAATGACGATCACACCTTCGCTGCCCTCGAAACCGTCCATCTCGACCAGCAACTGATTCAGTGTCTGCTCTCGCTCATCATGACCGCCACCCAGTCCCGCGCCACGATGACGTCCGACCGCGTCGATTTCGTCGATGAAAATGATGCAGGGGGCATGCTTCTTGGCCTGTTCGAACATATCGCGAACGCGACTGGCGCCAACGCCGACAAACATCTCGACGAAATCCGAACCGGAAATCGTGAAGAACGGCACGCCTGCCTCACCCGCAATCGCCTTGGCCAGCAGCGTCTTGCCCGTGCCGGGTGAGCCCACCATCAGGACGCCGCGCGGAATCTTGCCGCCGAGCTTCTGGAACTTGCCCGGATCCTTGAGGAAATCGACCAGCTCTGAAACTTCCTGCTTGGCTTCCTCACAGCCCGCCACGTCATTGAATGTGATCTTGACCTGGTCGGCGTTGAGCATGCGGGCTCGGCTCTTGCCGAAGGACAGCGCGCCTCGACCACCGCCACCGCCCTGCATCTGGCGCATGAAATAAACCCAGACCGCGATCAGCAGCAGGATCGGGAAGGCGTTGAACAGCAGCTGCAGAAGGATCGGCGTTTCCTTGGGCAGAGAGCCGGAGAACTTCACGTCGCTCTGCAGCAACTCGCCCACCATCGCGCTATTGCTGGTCTCGGGGCTGACAACCAGGAAGGTCGACCCCCCTTTCATCTGGCCCCGGATCTTCTGGCCGTCGATCACAACCTCGGCGACATTGCCTTGTTTGACCTGGGACATGAAGTCCGAATAGGCGAGCTCGGGCTGCGCCCGCGAACGCGAGGAAAAGCTCTGGAAGACTCCCATCAGCACGACGAGAATCACAACCCACAGCAATAGATTCTTGGCCAGATCGTTCAATTCAGTTTCTGCCTGCTATACCGACGTTTTGAACCTTACACCGCGCGAAAGTTGCGCGCCAGAAGATAAACTTCCCTGCTCCGCGGCCGTGAAGCCTTGGGCTTCCGAATCGTCACCGATTCAAAGGCTTCCCGCAGCAATTTCAGATAGGCGTCGAATCCTTCGCCCTGAAAGGCCTTGGTCAGCATCACGCCTCGGGGCTTGAGATGCGACTTCGCAAACTCCAGCGCCAACTCGCATAGATGCATGCTGCCAGCCTGATCTGCTGCATCGATGCCGCTGATATTGGGGGCCATATCACTCAATACAAGATCCACGGCCTGGGCGCCCACCCGAGCTTCCAGCTGCTTCAGGACGGATTCCTCCCGAAAATCGCCCAAAATGAAATCGACCCCCGGGAGGGGGTCCATCGGCAGGATATCCAGCGCGATCAGCGTGCCCTTGTTCCCGAGCAGGGGGCGCGCAAACTGACTCCACCCCCCGGGGGCCGCCCCCAGATCGACCACAATCTGGCCGGGCTTGAGCAGCTTGTCCTTCTCGTGCAGCTCCTTGAGCTTGAATACCGCTCGCGAGCGAAAACCCAGCCGTCGCGCCTCGTGCACATAGTGATCGGCCGCGTGTTCGGCCACCCACCGCTTGGAACTGGGGCGGAGTTTCTGGCTCAAGCAAGGCTCAGAGGTAGGACACCTTGACGATCTCGAACTCACGTACACCCTTTGGCGTCGACACCTGCGCGAAGTCTCCCTCCGATTTGCCGATCAGGGCGCGGGCAATCGGACTGTTCAGCGACAGACGGCCGGCGCTGGCATCCGCTTCATCCTCGCCCACGATCTGGTAGGTCAACTCCTCACCGTTATCGGTATCAGAAAGTTCGACAGTAGCGCCAAAGATGACCTTGCCTGAAGCCGCCATCTGCGTCACGTCGATGACCTGGGCGGTAGACAGCTTGGATTCGATCTCGGTGATACGCCCCTCGTTGAATCCATGCTGTTCGCGGGCCGCGTGATACTCGGCGTTCTCGCGCAAATCGCCCTGCTTCCGCGCTTCCTCGATATCGGAAATGATCTTCGGACGCAGTTCGCTCTTGCGATAGCGCAGTTCCTCTCGCAGCTTTTCGGCGCCGCGCGCCGTCATCGGGGTCTTGCTCATGAAAATGCTTCGGACAAAAACGGGACTCGCCGCATGTCGCAGCGGCGGGCGTGGTCGGGGAACATTCAGACGATAACGCCTGTGCCCGGCCGGGGAAAGCCCCGGGGCCGGACAGAGGTCGCGCGTCAGTTCAGCGTCGCATGCAGGGTTTGCAGGCGGTTGACGTCGAGCGCATCAAGGTGATCCATGGCCACCGCAGCCGCCAATGCACCGGCAATGGTCGTGAAGTAGCACACCTTATGCTGAATGGCGGCTCCACGAATCGACCGGGATTCCTCGATCGACTTCTTGCCTTCGGTCGTGTTGGCGATGAACTGAATCTCGCCATTCTTGATCATATCGACACAGTGAGGGCGGCCTTCCTTGACCTTGTTCACGCCCTGGCATTCGATCCCCGCCTTCTGGATCGCGGCAGCCGTGCCATGCGTCGCAAAAACACGGAATCCCTTGCCGGTCAGGATGCGGGCCAACTCGATGGCCTTCTTCTTGTCCTGATCGCGCACCGAGATCAAGGCCTGGCCTTCGCGCGGAATATCCATGCCACCGGCGAGAATCGCCTTGTGGAAGGCCTCGCCAAAGTGAGCGCCGGTGCCCATCACCTCGCCCGTGGAGCGCATCTCTGGTCCAAGCAGCGGATCGACACTGGGGAACTTGTTGAAGGGAAACACCGATTCCTTGACGGAGTAATACGACGGAATGATCTCGCGGGTTACGCCCTGCGCCTTCAGCGACCGCCCTGCCATGCACCGGGCGGCAATCTTCGCCAGCGGCCGGCCGGTCGCCTTGGACACGAATGGGCTCGTGCGCGATGCGCGCGGATTGACTTCCAGCAGATAGACCTTGCCGTCCTGCACGGCGAACTGCGTGTTCATGAGGCCAACGACATTGAGCGCCTTGGCCAGACGCACGATCTGACTGCGAATATCGTCGAGCACCTTCTTCGGCAGCGAATGCGCCGGCAGCGAACATGCCGAATCACCCGAGTGCACGCCAGCCTCCTCGATGTGCTCCATGATGCCGCCGATCACCACATCCTTTCCGTCGGCCAGGGCGTCGACATCGACCTCGATGGCATTGTTCAGAAAACGATCGAGCAGCACGGGAGAATCATTCGAGACCTTGACCGCCTCGCGCATGTAGCGCTCCAGGTCCTCATCGTCGTACACGATTTCCATGGCGCGGCCGCCGAGCACGTAGGAGGGGCGCACAACCAGCGGATAGCCGACCCGTTTGGCCACGGCCAGCGCCTGCTTCTCCGAAGTGGCCGTGCCGTTGGGCGGCTGCAACAGTCCCAGCTTCTCGACCAGTTTCTGGAAGCGCTCGCGGTCCTCCGCCAGATCGATCGCATCCGGCGTGGTGCCGATGATGGGCGCCCCCGCAGCCTCGAGTTGCTGTGCCAGCTTCAGCGGCGTCTGACCGCCGAACTGCACGATGACGCCCTTGGGCTTCTCCAGCTCGATGATCTCCATGACGTCTTCGAAGGTCAGCGGCTCGAAATACAGGCGATCCGACGTGTCGTAGTCCGTCGACACGGTCTCGGGGTTGCAGTTGACCATGATGGTCTCGAACCCGTCCTCTCGGAGCGCCAGTGCCGCATGCACGCAGCAATAGTCGAATTCGATGCCCTGGCCGATGCGGTTGGGGCCGCCGCCGAGAATCATGATCTTGTCGCGCGTCGTGGGCAGCGCTTCACATTCTGAGTCGTAAGACGAATACAGGTAGGCTGTTGACGTCGGGAACTCGGCGGCGCAGGTATCCACCCGCTTGTAGACCGGGCGCACACCATGCTTGTGACGGCTCTTGCGTACCGATTCTTCCTTCACGCCGAGCAACTTCGCCAGGCGCCGATCGGAGAAGCCCAGGCGCTTGTAGCGGCGCAGCTGGGTGGCATCCAGCTTGCTGATCTTCTGCTCGGCGATGTCGGCTTCCGTCGCGATCAATTCCTCAATCTGCTCCAGGAACCACGGATCGATCTTGCTGAGGCGATACACCTCATCCAGGCTCATCCCGGCACGGAACGCGTCCCCGACAAACCAGAGTCGCTTGCCGCGTGGAATCGCCAGTTCGGTACGGATCTGCGTTAGCGATTCAGCCGAAAAATCCGGGACCTGTGAATCGAAGCCATCAGAGCCGGTCTCCAGGCCTCGCATTGCCTTCTGCAGCGATTCCTGGAAATTGCGGCCAATCGCCATCACCTCGCCTACCGACTTCATCTGCGTCGTCAGACGCGAGTCGGCCTGCGGGAATTTCTCGAAGGTGAATCGCGGAATCTTGGTGACGACGTAGTCGATACTCGGTTCGAACGAGGCCGGCGTCTGCCCACCGGTGATGTCGTTCTGCAACTCATCCAGCGTGTAGCCCACCGCGAGCTTTGCCGCGATTTTGGCAATCGGAAAGCCGGTGGCCTTGGAAGCCAGCGCCGATGAGCGCGACACGCGCGGATTCATCTCGATCACGATCATGCGGCCGTCGGCCGGATTGATCGCGAACTGCACGTTGGAGCCACCCGTCTCAACGCCGATCTTGCGCAGCACCGCGATACTCGCGTTGCGCATGATCTGGTACTCCTTGTCGGTCAAGGTCTGCGCAGGCGCCACCGTGATCGAGTCGCCCGTGTGAACGCCCATCGGGTCGAAATTCTCGATAGCGCAGATGATGATGCAGTTGTCCTTGCGGTCGCGCACCACCTCCATCTCGAACTCTTTCCAGCCCAGCAACGACTCCTCGATCAGCACCTCGGTCGTCGGCGACAGATCGAGCCCGCGCGTGACAATCTCCTCGAATTCCTCGACGTTGTAGGCCACGCCGCCACCGGTGCCGCCGAGCGTGAAGCTCGGGCGAATGATCACCGGGAATCCGATGCCGCTCTGGATCTTGCGCGCCTCGTCCATCGAGTGGGCCACGCCCGAGCGCGCAGAGCCGAGCCCAATCTCCGTCATCGCATCACGGAACTTCTGCCGGTCTTCGGCCAAATCAATGGCGTGCGCGTTGGCGCCGATCATCTGCACGCCGTACTTCTGCAGGACGCCGTGTTTCTCAAGATCCAGCGCACAGTTCAGCGCGGTCTGCCCGCCCATCGTCGGCAACAGCGCATCCGGCTTTTCCTTGGCGATGATCTTCTTGATCGCCTGCCAGCGGATGGGCTCGATATACGTGGCATCGGCCATTTCCGGGTCGGTCATGATCGTCGCCGGATTGCTGTTGACCAGGATGACGCGATAGCCCTCCTGCCGAAGTGCCTTGCAGGCCTGGGCGCCGGAGTAGTCGAACTCGCAGGCCTGTCCGATGACAATCGGACCGGCGCCGATGATCAGGATGCTCTTGATGTCTTCGCGTTTTGGCATGGTGATCGGGCGTTAAGAGGCCATCATCTTGACGAAGCGGTCGAACAGCTCGCCGACATCGTGGGGGCCGGGGCTCGCTTCGGGGTGCCCCTGGAAGCTGAAGGCTGGCGCATCGGTGATGCGAATCCCCTGATTGGAGCCGTCGAACAGCGAACGGTGCGTCACCACGGCGTTTTTCGGCAGCGTTGCTTCGTCCACGGCAAACCCGTGGTTCTGGCTGGTGATCATCACGCGTCCGGACTCCAGATCCTGCACCGGGTGGTTGGCGCCGTGATGCCCGAACTTCATCTTCAGGGTCTTTGCTCCGGCGGCCAAACCGAGAATCTGATGTCCCAGGCAAATGCCGAACAAGGGCACTTTCTTCTGCATGAGTTCACGGGCGGCGCGGATCGCATAGTCACAGGGCTCGGGATCACCGGGGCCGTTGGACAGCATCACCCCCTGCGGCTTGAGCTTGAGCACTTCGGCAGCCGTCGTCTGTGCCGGCACCACCGTCACGCGACAGCCGCGGTCGATCAGCATGCGCAGGATGTTGTGCTTCACCCCGAAGTCGTAGACCACGACGTGAGGACCTGATGTTTCAGGCTCGGTCTCGCGGTTGCCGATCAGCTCCCAGGACCCGCGGGTCCAGCGCTGTCGCTCCTTGGCGCTGACCACCTTGGCCAGATCCATGCCCTTGAGTCCGGGGAAGCCACGCGCCAGCTCCAGCGCCTTCTTCTCGGTGATTCGGCCGCCGGCCAGCAGCGCGCCGTTCTGGGCGCCCTTGTCGCGCAGGATGCGCGTCAGGCGACGCGTATCGATATCGGCGATGGCAACGACCTTGTGGGCCTTCAGATAGGCGCTGAAATCCTGCGTCGAGCGGAAATTGCTGTGGGCTCGCGGCACCTCGCGCAGCACCAGGCCGGCAATGTGCACGCGGTCAGACTCGGCGTCTTCCGCATTGCTGCCGACATTGCCGATGTGGGGGTAGGTCAGCGTGACGATCTGCTCTCGGTACGAGGGATCGGTCATGATCTCCTGGTAGCCGGTCATTGCGGTGTTGAAAACAACTTCCCCGACTGTCTGACCGTCAGCGCCGATGGAAACACCTTTGAAAATGGAGCCGTCAGCGAGGGCAAGCAGGGCCGGTTTACGGTCGGTCATCGGCAGGGTTTCTAATCCGTGGGCGGACACTAAAACGGGGGCCCGATCTTCATCGGCCGCCCCCGTATAGGATTAGGCTGGCATTATATTGGTGCAGTGCGTCAGCGTCCACGGAAATTTCCGGAAAAAAGACGCTGATTGATGCAAATATTGCTCAGAAGCCGAGTCCGAGCTGATCGCCTGCCTGTGGCGGTACCCGGAATCGACTCGTCTCCAGCGACCATCGCTCGCCCTGGTTCAGTCCCAGCCGCCGGCAGGCCAGCCCAAATCGCTGCGACAGCAGATCGGCATAGGCACCCTCGCCTCGCATGCGGCTGCCAAATCGCGGATCGTTGTCGCGCCCGCCCCGGAGTTGCTGGATCAGGCTCATGACGTGATCGGCCTTGAGCGGCATGCGTCGCTGCAGCCACTCCCGGAACAGGTCCTTCACCTCGTGGGGCAGACGCACCACGATATAGCTGGCCTGACGCACCCCGGCCTCGGCGGCGGCCTCCAGGATGCGCTCCATCTCGGCGTCGTTCACGAAGGGAATGACCGGCGACACCATCACCATGGTCGGGACTCCCGCCTCCGACAGCCGTTTCAGGACCCGTAGCCGGGACTGCGCCGAGGCTGCACGCGGCTCGAGTTCTCGTTTGAGGTCGGGATTCAATGTGGTCACGGAAACGGCCACCCGTGTCAGCTGCTGGCGCGCGAGTTCGACCAGGAGGTCCAGATCACGTTCCAGCAGGGCCGCTCCCTTGGTCACGATGCCGACAGGCTGCCGGAACCGCAGCATCACCTCGAGCAGGCTGCGGGTGACCCCGAGGCGACGCTCGACGGGCTGATAGGGGTCGGTATTCGCGCCCAGCGAGATCGTCGAGCAGCGGTAGCCAGGCTTGCGTAATTCTGCCTCCAGCAGCCGCGCGGCATCCGGCTTATAGAACAGCCGGGTCTCGAAATCCAGACCGGGCGACAGGCCCAGGTACGCGTGACTGGGGCGTGCGTAGCAGTAGATGCAGCCGTGCTCGCAACCGCGATAGGGATTGATCGACTGATCGAATCCGATGTCCGGAGAGTCGTTCCGCGCAATGATGGACTTGGCGTGATCGACGAGGACCGTTGTTTCCAGCGGCGGCAACTCCTCCTCCTGCGGCCAGCCATCGTCGATGGCCTCGCGCCGAAAAGACTCAAAGCGGCCGTCCGGGTTGATCCCGGCCGCGCGCCCCCGGATGCTTTGATTGGCCTCACCGCTCATTTTGTTCAGCCTAGACGGACCCAGGCTCAAATCGCGAACCTACGACGCAGTGTCTGAGGGCGGTGCAGCCATTGCCGCCACCTGCTTCAGGGCGTCGCCACTGAGCCGTTTGAGCAACCATTCCGGCTTGGCCACGGCTCCGAGGCTGCGATAGAAGCGCCGCGCCGGCTCGTTCCAGTCCAGCACGGCCCACTCCAGCCGCCCGCAATCCCGCTCCACAGCCGTGCGCGCCAGATCCACCAGCAGTTGCCGCCCGATACCGCGACCGCGGTATTCCGGCTTCACGAACAGATCTTCCAGATACAACCCGGGCCTGGCGAGAAAGGTCGAATAATTGTGGAAGTACAACGAGAAACCGGCCGGCTCGCCGTCCCACTCGGCGATCGTGGCCTCGGCGTATCGGATCGGGCCAAACAGGGTGTGCGCCAGTGCCGATTCGGTGGCCACCACCTCGTGCTGCAGATGCTCGTATTCGGCCAGGCCACGGATCAGGGTCAGCAGCAGCGGCACATCGGCTGCCGCGGCCGGGCGCAGCCTCACACGATCCATGCTCAAATGCCGAGCACGTCGCGCATGGAATACAGGCCGGGGCCCTGCCCGTTGAGCCACGCCGCGGCACGCACCGCGCCGCCCGCGAAGTTCATGCGGCTGGAGGCCTTGTGTGAGATCTCGACGCGCTCACCATCCCCGAGGAACATGACGGTGTGGTCACCGACGACGTCGCCACCCCGAATCGTCGAGAAACCGATCATGCGCTGGTCGCGGGCGCCGGTGTGGCCCTTGCGCTCGTAGACTGCACAGGTCTTCAGATCGCGACCTGCCCCACGGGCCACCGCCTCGCCCATCATCAACGCAGTGCCGGACGGCGCATCTACCTTGGCACGATGATGCGCCTCGACGATCTCGATATCGAAGTCGTCGGCCAGGGCCCGCGCGGCCTGCTCCAATAGGCGCAGGCACAGGCTAACGCCGATGCTGAAGTTGGCCGCCATGCAGATCGGAATCGTCTTGGCTGCCGCGTCGATCTGCGCCTTCTGCTCGGGAGTAAACCCGGTAGTCCCGATCACCATTGCACGCCGCTGCGCGACGCATACTGGCAGCGCCGTCAACGTACCCTCAGGACGCGTGAAATCGACCAGTACATCAAACCGTGACGCCGCCCCCGACAGATCCGCGCAGATCGCCACCCCCAGATCCTCGGCACCCGCGATCAGGCCGGCGTCGCGGCCGAGGTCGGCATGGCCCTCGCGCTCGATTGCCGCACCTACCTTGATCGCTGGAGACGCAGCAGCCGTCTGGATAACTGCCCGGCCCATGCGGCCGGTGGCGCCGAGAACGGCGATACGGGTAACTGCGCTCATGAAAACGGCACCGGTAAAAAACGGGCGACTAGCTTAGCCCCCTGGGGCCGCCGGGGAAATGCCCGCCAGCGGACCTACAAATCAAGTTCGTGCGGCTCCGCGGCAAAGGCGATGGCCAGTGCCCCTTCGCCGACATTGATCCCGCCGGTCACGCTCATAAGGCTTTCGTAGAGCTCGATACCGCGATCAGCACAGATTTTCTGCAACGTCGCGTACCCCGGCAGTTTACGCATCTCTTCCAGCTCACCGCCGTAACTCAGGGCCACGACGGGCGTCAGCAGACCCGCTTCGATACGGCGCACGACATAGCCCAGCAGTTTGCCGACAGCCTCGTCGAAGTGCCGCAGCTTGGCCACCGGCCCGGTTTCATTCCGATAGCCACGCAGCACCGGTTTGATGTCGAGCATGGTACCCAGCGTCGCGCTGACCCAGCCGACACTGCGATCGCCCTTCTTCTGCGCGCGCACGCGCAGATATTGCAGATCACGCGGCACCATGTATCCGTAGGTGTTCTGGACGATGTAGTCGAGACGCTCCCGGATGCGGTTCGGATTGGTCTGGCCCGCCTGCACCATCCGGATGGTCTCAACCGTCGGAATCGCCTGGCCTGCAAACAGATTCTGTGAATCGATCACGCGCAATGCGAACGGGCCCGGCAACTGGGCAGCCGCGCGAAATGGCTTGTACTCGTTGATGATGCCAAAGGCAGCCTGTGTTGCATGCTGGTAGATCGGACTGCGCGAACTGGCAATCGTGATGCAAAACACGAAATCGAAATCAAGCACCAGTTTCGACAGGAACACGTGCTTGATCTGGTCAACGGTGAAAGGGGACGTCGCGGCATCTCCCTTGACGCAAAGGTGGCGCCGGTAGAAATCCAGCGTCGTCGCCGGATCACGGCTGTCGACCAGATCATGGCCGTCCAGATGCGCCGTGATTGGCAGGATCTGGATCCGATGCCGCGCCAGGTAATCGGGGGGCAAGTCGCACGCCGAGTCCACCACCACACCTATTCGCATGTCGCTCCCCCTTATATGGCTGCCGGCACTTCGGCCGGCATGTACACCCCAAGGATTGGACCTGCTCGACTGGCGGGCCTCGTTATGGCTGTTTTTCCGCGCGCTTGGCTTGCTGCCATCGCGCTTCCATCTGTTCCAGACGGCGAGGATCGCCCATCGGAGGCAGTTTCTCAAGGTCGCCGACCACCTGCGCGAAGCGGCGCGTGAACTTCTGGTTGGTTGATCGCAGGGCATCGACCGGGTCGACACCCAGGTGCCGGGCCAGGTTCACCGCCATGAACAACAGATCCCCCACCTCGTCTCGCACCGCGTCAGGGCCTAGCGAAACTGCTTCCCGCAGTTCGCCAATCTCCTCGGCCAGCTTGTCCCATAGTTCGTCCAGCGCACGCCAATCGAACCCCAGCTGCGCCGCCTCACGCTGCAGGCGGAGCGCCTCGGCGAGCATTTCACTCATGAATGCCGGCCCACCAACTGAACCTTCTGCACCAGATTCCACAGCATGCCGGCGGTCGCCCCCCAGATCCGGTGGCGCTCCCAGTTCAGTTCATAGAACGGTACGTTCCAGCCATCGCGGCTGAGGGTCTTGCGCTCATAGCGACGCGCGTCGAGGACATAGTCAAGCGGAACCTCGAACACCTCGGCAACCTCGTTGTCGTCCAGCGCCAGTTCCGGCTCGCCACTGACGATGCCCACCACCGGGGTCACCAGGTACCGGGTCAGCGTCGGGCAATCGTCCAGATAACCGACGATCTCCACCTTTTCCGGCGCAAGTCCGACCTCTTCCCGGGCCTCGCGCAAGGCGTTGTCAACGACACCGCGGTCACCCGGATCACGGCCACCGCCGGGAAAAGCGATCTGTCCGCGATGCGAGCGCATGCGATCCGATCGCACGGTGAACAGCATCGACAGCTGCTCACCTCGCTTGATCACCGGCGCCAGTACTGCCGCGGGCCGCAGTGTCGACAACATCTTCGGCGCGAACAACCTGTCGAGCCGAAACGGCAGCTCCATATCCACCAACGGACGCGGTGCATCGAGGTGGGTGGCGGCCAGTGCTGCTCGCAGCCGTCGCTCCAGCACACCGGCCTCATCGCGATCGGGAGTCATCAAGCTTACCGGCAAGGCAGAATCCATAGGTCCCAGTGTAGCCGATGACCCGCGTGCATCCCCTACAATCCATGTGTCCCTATTCCTCGCGATCCATGACCGTCACACATTTTCACGAGGCGCTTCGGCAGCGTTTCGTCGAGGCTACCCCGCATGTCGCCGAATGCGGAATGCGCATTACCGAGCTCTCGACACAGGGGGCGACGGTTCTGCTGCCGTTCCGCGAGGACTGGCTGGGCGATGTGCAGCGTCAGATCATTCACACCGGCATCATTGCCACGCTGGTGGATTCCGCCTGCGGCGCGGCCGTCCTGGCCGCCATGGAGCGTTACGAGCCCATCGCGACGATCGATCTGCGGCTGGACTACCTGCGTGCCGCGCGCCGCGATCTGACCCTGCACTGTCGCGCCGAATGTCAGCGCCTGACCGCGAGCATCGCTTTCGCGCATGCCACGGTCTGGCAGGACCGCATCGATGAACCAGTCGCCATCGCCCAGGGTGCGTTCATGCGCTCATCCGCACGCAAACCGGCGACCAAGTCATGAGCAGCGCCCTGATGGCGGCGCGGCGCGCGGCGCGCGAGCGCCAGGATTTCGAACCACTGGTGCAGCTGGTGCCATATGCCCGGTTCCTGGGCGTTCAGGTCGCGCTGCAGGACCATCAGCCACAGTCGCGACTGCCGTTCCGGACTGGCCTGATCGGCAACCGTGCGCTGCCCGCCCTGCATGGTGGCGTCACGGCGGCGTTCATGGAGAACGCCGCGCTGCTGCATCTGCTACTGCAGCTCGATGAGGATCGCATTCCCAAGAGCATCGATTTTTCGATCGATTACCTGCTCTCGGGTCGCGCGGAGGATTGTTATGCCCGGTGCGAAGTGCTCCGGGCCGGCAGCCGCGTGGCGCATACAATGATTCGTTGCTGGCAGAGCGATCCCGCACGACCGATCGCCATCGCCCGCGCGCATTTCCTGCTCGCCGCACCGGAATGAGTGCTTACCCGGACTGGGTCAGCCTGCGTGAAATTGACGGGCGCGCGGGGGCCGTCAAAGGCACCGCCTTCCGCGCCTTCAAGCGACTGGCGCCGACGCTGGTCGATGGGCGCGACTACCGGCTCCTCGACGCTGAGGGACATGGCGCCGATATCGCCGTCCTGAAGGCGGCGGGTCGCATCTACGACAGCAGTGTGAATGTGCTCCTGCTGTCCCCGGCAATCGCCGAGCGGGTGCTGGCCGCGATGCAGGGATCGCCACCCCGGGATGGAAGGTAAGCGGTGTTTCCATTCGTCCGTTCGTGTGGTTGCCCGGACCGGCCTCGATGGGTAGCATGCCGGCTCCAATCCTATTCCCACGTGGAGTGAGTCATGTCCGCTGCTGATTTCCTCAAGAAGCTGCCCGCCGCCTTCAATGCCGATGCGGCCTCCGGCACCAACTGCGTCATGCAGTTCAATGTCTCCACGCCGACCACTGTCACCATCAAGGACGGCACCTGCGCGGTCAGCGAAGGCTCGGCCGGCAACGCCGACGTCACCATCACGATGGAAGACGACGACCTCATCGCGCTGATGAAGGGCGAGCTCAACGGCATGACCGCGTTCATGACCGGCAAGCTGCAGATCGAGGGCGACCTGATGCTCGCACAGCGCCTGGCCACGATCTTCGACGGCAGCAAGCTGTAAGTTGAGCGCATCATCGGAACAGACCCCGGGCGATCCCCGGGGTTTTTCGTTTGTGCTGGAGCACGGCCCGCAAGGGCTCCAGCTGCGCGCGCACCATCACCCGGACTACGGCGCCGTTCGCGCGGACTGGACCGGCAGCGACGTCGTGCGTCGCATCCGCGCAGGCAAGCGCCAGCTGCTCGCGCGCGCAATCGGCCTGCACAAGTATCCGGATGTCAGCGTGCTGGATGCGACCGCAGGCCTGGGGCGCGATGGATTCACGCTTGCGGCGCTGGGCGCTACCGTGACCCTGATCGAGCGTCAGCCGCTGTTCCTGCAGCTGCTGCAGGACGCGCGCACCCGCGCGCTGCTCGACCCGCAGTGGAAAACGGCGGCGGCGCGCACCGAAATCCTGGCTGGCGACGCACGTACATGGCTGGATCTTCGTGAACGGCAGTGGGATATCGTGCATCTGGACCCGATGTACCCCCATGCCGGCAAGCAGGCCTTGCCGCAAAAGGAGATGCAGCTGCTGCGCGAGCTGACGCAGGGCGATCCCGATGCCGATACCTTGCTGGCCCCGGCGCTGCAGTGCGCAAGGCTGCGCGTGGTCGTCAAACGTCCTCTGCGCGCCCCATTTCTGGGCGAATTGCCACCTACCTTCCAGCTCGAGGGCACGCAGGCGCGCTACGACGTCTACCTGCCGTCATCCAGCTGAAGACTGGCGACGGTAGGATGTCGGAACTGTTCACCGAGTTGCTGTCATGCGCCTGCTGACGCTTGTCCGCCATGCCAAATCATCCTGGGATTATCCGGAGCTCAGCGACTTCGAGCGACCGCTCAACGACCGCGGCCGGCGTGATGCTCCCCGCATGGCGGAGCACGTGCAGCCACTCCTGGGACGACCGGACCGCCTGGTCACCAGCCCGGCCTCGCGAGCCATCACCACGGCCCGTCACTTTGCGGACGTCCTGCGGATCGATGAGCGCTGCCTGTCTGTGCAGCCCCAGATCTACGAGGCTACCGAGGAGACCTTGCTGGCCCTGGTGCGGCGGCTCGATGACCGCGATCTCCACGTGATGTGGTTCGGCCATAACCCGGGATTCACCGACCTCGCGCACGCCCTGGCCCGTTGTCCCTTCGACGATCTGCCGACCTGTGGCGTCGTGCAGATCGAACTGCCGGTCAAGGTCTGGCAGGACGTCTCCGAGCAGTGCGGCCGTGTGCGTCATCACTGCTTTCCCAAACAGCTGCGAGACTAGCTGCCGGCACCGGCCTCGACCGGCCTCAGGTTCTGGCGGAAGCGCTGTGCATTGCGCACGTACTCAGCTGCCACCAGCGTGATCATCTGGATCTCCTGCGGGCTGAGCTCACGGACCACCTTGGCAGGTGCGCCCATGATCATGCTGCCATCGGGAAAGCTCTTGCCTTCGGTCACCAGCGAATTGGCGCCGACGATGCAGTTCCTGCCGATGCGCGCGCGATTCAGCACCGTGCTCTTGATGCCGATCAGCGTGTTATCGCCAATCTCGCAGCCATGAAGCATCACCAGATGCCCGATCGTGCAGTTCTTGCCGATCACCAGCTTCAGTCCGGGATCCGTGTGCAGTACCGAGCCATCCTGGACATTGCTGTTCTCGCCGACGATTAGCTGGTCATTGTCGCCACGCAGCACGCAGTTGAACCAGACGCTGGCATTCTGCTCCAGCGTCACCGAACCCAGGACCGTGGCATTGTCCGCCACCCAGGCATCTGCCTTGAGTTGCGGGGAGCGATCAGCGAGGCTGTAGAGCATGCGAAACAGAGACCTGGATCGGAGAAGGATAAGAGGCAGTGTGCCGGCCGCCTTGCAGTGGCTGCAAGCCGCGCTGCTGGCGCTGACACTGGCTGCCTGTGGCGGCAGTGAAGTCCCACGCCTCGCGCGCGTCGACACGCAGGGCGTGGTGCTGGCTTTCGGCGATAGCCTCACCTACGGCAGCGGCGCATCGAACGGCCAGAGTTATCCCGAGATTCTGGGCGGCCTGATCGGGCGCCGCGTCATCAATGCAGGCATCCCCGGAGAAACCACGGCAGAGGGCCTGGCACGGCTGGCCGCCACCCTGGATGAGGTCGAGCCGCAACTGGTGATCCTGTGCCTGGGCGGCAACGACATGCTCCGCCAGCTTGATCGCGGCCGTATGAAGGACAATCTGGCGACGATGATCCGCGAGATTCGCGGACGCGGCATCGGCGTGGTCCTGATCGGCGTCCCGGAGCCTCGCCTGATCGGTCTGAAGGCCGAGCCGGCCTATGCCGAGCTGGCCACCGAATTCAGACTGCCGCTTCAGAATGCGGTCGTATCCGAGGTGCTGGGCTCGCGCAGCCTGAAGTCGGACACGATCCACCCTAATGACGCTGGCTACCGCGAGATGGCCGAGGCGATTGCCGCGCTGCTGAAACAGGCCCGGGCGATCTAGTTTCGGGGCTCAGGCAGCGATGGCGTCCGCAGACTGCGCCATTTCGTCGAACCCGTGCCCCTGTTCGGTCAGGTACTCCAGCCATTTGCCCAGCAGCAGGTTGCGGCGCCATTGCGCACTGAGGAAATCATGGGCCTGCTCACCCTCCTCCTCCGCGCGCCAGGGCGGGCGTTCCTTGCACTCCAGCGCCTCCGCAACCCGCGCGTCGCGATACAGGCGAACCCAGAGGTCCGGCTGCCGGCGCACCCCACTTTCATCGACGAACTCGTAGGTCAGGTGCAGGGTCAGGGTATAGCGATCACGTTCCTTGACCTCGACGTGCAGGGGCACGTCACGCGTGCTGCTCGAGACCGAGCGCAGCGGCAAATGATCCATGTGCGGCAGCAGCCGCTGCAGCAGGCGGTAGTTCTGCTCGTAGAGTTCGAGCAGATGCGCGATACGCCGCGGCTTTCCGCAGCAGGGGCACAGGTGCGTGGAGGCTTGCATGGGTCGGACTATAAGATAGGGGAACATTCACAACAAACAACGGGACAGCCCCATGCCGGCGCGTGAGATTTCCACGAAGCCCTACCTCGACCAGAA
>JBEIOK010000088.1:0-10782 GCA_040377605.1 Nevskiaceae bacterium
CTGATTTCGATCTCGCAGGGCGAGAACCCGCGCAACATCGAGTCCAAGCTGCGCGGTTTCCTGCACTGACGGACCGCCGGCGCGCATGGCCAAGAAGCACAAGCATGAAGACCATACGAACCACGAGGCGTGGGCGATCCCGTATGGCGATCTGATCACGCTGCTGCTGGCCCTGTTCGTGTGCATGTATGCCATCTCCTCGGTCAACGAGGGCAAGTACCGCGTGCTGGCGGACTCGCTGTCGCAGGCCTTTGGCGGCCCCCCGAAATCGCTGAAACCGATCCAGTTCGGTGACAAGCCGGAGAAGGGCGTCGTCAGCGATGCGATGTTCAATACCGTGCGGCTGCGCGGCTTCGAGGATGAACAGCGCCAGGTGCATCAGCCGCCCAGAGACGGCAAGCACGGTGGCAGCAATCCGGCGCGGCAGGGTGAGCTGGAGCAGCGCGCCGCCGAGGCGCTCAAGCGCATGTCCGAAGCGGTGGAAAAGGCCATGCAGGGGCTGATCAGCCAGCAGATCATCACGGTGCGGCGCACCGAGCACTGGCTGGAGATCGAGATCCGCACGGACATCCTGTTCCCCAGCGGCGTCGCACGGGTCTCGCCGGCGGCCGAGCCGGTGTTGCAGCAACTCGCATCGATCCTGAAGCCCTTCCCGAATCCGATCCGCATCGAGGGGCATACCGATAATCGCCCGATCGCCACGGCCGCATTCCCGTCGAACTGGGAGCTGTCGGCGGCGCGCGCGGCCAGCGTCGTGCACCTGTTCATGCGGTCCGGCGTCGAGCCGACGCGGATGACCGTGGTCGGCATGGGCGAGTACCGCCCGGTCGCGGCCAATACGCAGGAGGAGGGGCGCAACCGCAATCGCCGTGTGGTGCTGGTGGTGATGGCCGACAACGAGCAGGTGCCGCTCCAGCTGTCGCCGCCGGTGAATGCCGCCTTGCCCGCGAACCCTGTCGCGTCTGCGGACGCCACCACCGGCACCGCCGAGCCTGCGGCGCTGCCCGCGAGCGCGGACACCGTCATCGTGCCCGACGGCACGCTCGAATCCCTGAAGGATGTTTCGCCATGAATACGCCGCTAGCCCATCGCCCGAATGACAGCGTGCAACGCTGGGTGTGCTTTCGTGTCGCCGGACAGGACTACGGCCTGCCGATCGAGCGGGTGCAGGAGGTGCTGCGCGAGGCCGCGATCGAACCGGTGCCGGGCACCACGGCGCTGGTGCTGGGCGTGATCAATCTGCGCGGCCAGATCGTGACCGTGCTGGACCTGCGTGCGCGGCTGGGGCTGCCGCTGCAGGCGCCGGTCGATCTGGCGGCGCGGCGCATCGTGGTGCTCGATCTTCACGGCGAGCGCTTCGGGCTGCAGGTGGATGAAGTCGCGGACGTCCTGAAATTGGCGGATGCCGCCATTAAGCCGGCGCCGCCCGTCGGATCGGCGACGTCCGAGGTGCGGGTGGCCGGGATGTATAGCCGCGATGGCCGCCTGCTGACGCTGCTCGATGCCGACACGCTGCTGGCGGGTGCGCGTCTCGCGGTTTGAACGGTCGTGCTGTCGCCGCTGAACGGCACTTTTCGCACCGCCTGTCAGGGCTGCCCTCACCCAACCCCGAGGGTCTGCCGACTTCCTGAATGAACGGGAACAGGCATTGCACGGTTCCCCTCATCCGCAACACCTGGGAGCCGACCATGCCTGAATCACACAGCCGTACCGCCGCTGTCGATGTCCGCCTGCCGCCCGATCTGGGCATCGAGGGGGCCAGTCAGCTCTACGGCCAGCTGCTCGCGCATGTCGACAGCGACGCCCCCGTCGTCCTCGACGCCTCCCAGGTCTCGCGTATCCACACCGCCGCGTTGCAGCTGTTCTGCATGTTCTGCCAGGACCGCCGCAACGCCGGCCACGAGACGCACTGGACCCATCCCACCGAGGCGCTGAAGAGCGCTGCGGCGCTGCTGGGCGTCACGACCCTGCTGCAACTCGCCCGGGAGCGCGCATGAGCGTCCGGATTCTCGCGGTCGATGATTCGGCCTCGATGCGCCAGATGGTCGGGTTCACGCTGAAGGCGGCGGGCTACGAGGTGGTCGAAGCCGTGGATGGCGCCAACGCGCTGGAGATCGCGCGCAAGGAACGGTTCAATCTCGTGCTGTGCGACGTCAACATGCCGAACATGGACGGCATCACGCTGGTGCGTGAACTGCGACGCCTTCCGGACTACAAGTTCACGCCGCTGCTGGTACTGACCACCGAATCGGGTGCCGACAAGAAATCCGAGGGCAAGGCGGCCGGGGCCACCGGCTGGCTGGTCAAGCCGTTCAACCCGGAGCAATTGATCGCGACGGTTCAGCGCGTCGTGTCCTGAGGCGCTCGCGCATGTCGGGTATCGACCTCAGCCGCTTTCACCAGACCTTCTTCGACGAGAGTGTCGAAGGCCTGGACATCATGGAATCTGCCCTGCTGCGCCTGAGCGCCGGCAGTGCCGATCCGGATACCGTCAACACGGTGTTCCGCGCCGCACACTCGATCAAGGGGGGTGCCGCGACCTTCGGGTTCGCCGACATGGCGAGTTTCACGCATCGCGTCGAGACCCTGCTCGACCGCATGCGTGACGGCCGCCACGCCGCCACCAGCGTCGAGATCGACGTGCTGCTGCGCGCGGTCGATGCGCTGCGCGGGCTGCTGGCCGTCGTGCGCGGCGAGACCGGAACGGATCTGTCGGCGGTGGCGCCGCTGCAGGCCGAACTCGAACAGCTGCTGGCCGGTGAGGCGTCGACGCCCGTGCCCGTTGCTGCGGCGGCGGTCGCGCCGATTCCTGCCGATCCTGTCGGCTGGACCGTGCACTTCCAGCCCAACCCGGACCTGTTCGGCAGCGGCAACGATCCGCTGCGCATCCTCGCCGAACTGGAACGGCTCGGCCCCTGTGACATCGTCTGCGACAGCGCCGCGCTGCCCGAACTGCGCCGGGCCGATGCGGAAACCTGCTATCTCGGCTGGCGCGTGCGCCTGTCCGCTGCCTGTCCGGAAGCCAGCGTGCGCGACGTGTTCGCCTGGGTCGAGGACGACTGCCGGCTGACGATCGAGCCCGCCGGTGCGCCGGCGCCCGCCACCCCCGCCAGCGCCCCCGCGACAGCCGCGGCGGAGCCTGAACCGAGGCCCGTCCTGAGCGTCGTCGAAGGTGGGCGTCCCGGGGCGCGCGAGAAGACGGCGGAGGGCGGCTCGATCCGCATCGCGACCGCGAAAATCGATTCGCTGATCAATCTGGTCGGCGAGCTGGTCATCACGCAGGCGATGCTGCAGCAGCTGGCCGATGCGCTGGACCCGGTCGTCAACGAAAAGCTGTTGCATGGCCTGTCGCAGCTCGACCGCAACACGCGCGAGCTGCAGGAAGCCGTGATGTCGGCACGCATGCTGCCGGTGGAGTTCGTGTTCTCGCGCTTCCCGCGACTGACGCGGGATCTGGCCGCCAAGCTCGGCAAACAGATCCGCCTAGTGACGGTGGGCGAGCAGACCGAACTCGACAAGGGCGTGATCGAGCGCATCAGCGATCCGCTGGTGCACCTGGTACGCAATGCGCTGGACCACGGTATCGAACTGCCGGAGGCGCGCATCGCGGCCGGCAAGGACCCGACCGGCACGCTGAAGCTTTCCGCCGCCCACCAGGGCGGTCACATCGTCATCGGCGTGGCCGATGACGGTCGCGGACTGGATCGCACGCGCATCCTCGCCAAGGCGCGGGAACGCGACCTGGCCTGCTCGGAGACGATGAGCGATTCGGACGTCTGGCAGCTGATCTTCGCGCCCGGATTCTCCACGGCGGAGGCGGTGACCGATGTTTCCGGTCGCGGCGTCGGCATGGACGTGGTCAAGAAGAACATCGAGGCCCTGGGCGGTGCGGTCGACATCGCGTCGGAAACCGGCAAGGGCATGCAGATCACGATCCGCCTGCCGCTGACCCTGGCGATTCTCGACGGCATGTCGGTGCGGGTTGGCGATGAGATCTTCATCGTGCCGTTGAGCGCGGTCGTCGAATCGCTGCAGCCGCAACCGCAGCAGGTGCGGGCGCTGACCGCGCAGGCCAGCGTGGTGCGCGTGCGCAACGAGTTTGTGCCGCTGGCCGAGCTGGCGAGCCTGTTCGGCATCCCTACCGAACCGCGCGAGCCGCATAGCGGCATCCTGGTGCTGATGGAATCCGACGGCCGCAAGATCGCAGCGCGGGTGGACGAACTGGTCGGTCAGCAGCAGGTCGTCATCAAGTCGCTGGAATCCAATTACCGCCGCGTTCGCGGCATCTCCGGCGCGACCATCCTCGGCGATGGCCGTGTCGCCCTGATTCTCGACGTGGCCGCGCTGGTGCGCGTGTTCGCGTCGCAGGCGCAGGCCGCCTGATCCCCAGACTCCCACCGCGAGCATCGTCCATGAGCATCGCTTCCACTCCCACCGCTGCCAGCCCCTCGCCGCCGGTGTCCGATATCCCGAACGAGTACCTGACGTTCACGTTGGGTGCCGAGGAATACGGCGTCGATATCCTGAAGGTGCAGGAAATTCGCGGCTACGACACCGTCACGCGGATTCCCGACGCACCGGACTTCATCAAGGGCGTGATCAACCTGCGCGGCACGATCGTGCCGGTCGTCGACATGCGCCTGAAGTTCAAGCTGGGCCGCGTCGAATACAACGAATTCACGGTGATGATCATTCTGAATGTCGCGCGTCGTGTCGTCGGCATGGTCGTCGATGGCGTCTCCGACGTCATGCAGCTCACGCCGGAGCAGATCCGCCCGGCGCCGGAGTTCGGCAGCGCGGTCAATTCCCGCTTCATCACCGGCCTCGGCGCGCTGCAGGACCGCATGCTGATCCTGATCGACATCGAGCGTCTGATGTCGGGTGCCGACATGGCACTGATGGATGCGCAGAGCCAGGCCCTGCAGTGATCGCTTCTGTCCTTTTGATGTTGGTCCCCGTTCTTCCTTCCAGGCCGGATCGCGTCGTGCGCCTGCCTATCCGTTCACGAACCTAGAGTCGGTATCGCCATGAACCAGCGCTCCTCCAAGAAAAAAATCTCCTCTTCCCGCAAAGCGGCTGCGCCCGCCAGAAAGGCGCGCACGGTCGCGTCCGCACCGGCCAAGCCGGCCCGCGATCCCCGCATGGCGATCGTCGATCGCATGACAACGCTGGCCGAGTACGGCGCCGATGGCCGTCTGCTGAGCGCCAACGACACGCTGCTGACGCTGCTGGGCTACAGCCGCGAGGCGGCGGTCGGTCAGCCGCATTCGCATTTCGTCGATCCGTCCCACGCGCAGTCCGAGGCGTATCGCGAACTGTGGTCGCGGCTGATGCAGGGCGAGAGCCAGGGGGGCCGTCACGCGCGCCTGACCCACGACGGCCAGGAGGTCTGGTTGCAGGTCGGCTATCACCCGCTGATCGACGCGGCCGGCTCCGTCAGCAAGATCGTCGAGGTCGGTGTGGATGTCACCGCCTCCAGCCTGGAGTTCGATGCGGTGCGTGCCGAACTGAGCGTGCGCACGCAGATCATGAACGAGACCAGCATCGTCTCCGAGGCCGACAAGAAGGGCGACATCCTGTCGATCAACGACAAGTATGTGGAGATCTCGAAGTACTCCCGCGAGGAGCTGATCGGCAGCCCGCACAGCATCACGCGGCATCCGGACATGCCCAAGGAGACCTTCAAGAAGCTGTGGGCGACGATCGGGCGCGGCAATGTCTTCCGCGGCGTGATCAAGAACCGCGCCAAGGATGGCACGCCCTACTATGTGGACGCCGTGATCGCGCCCTTCATGGGCAAGAACGGCAAGCCGCAGAAGTATCTGGGCGTACGCTATGACATCACCCATGCGGAGATCGAGCGCCAGAACATGCAGGGCATGCTCGACGCACTCAACAAGGCCTTTGCGGTCATCGAGTTCGATCTCAAGGGCACGGTGCTTGGTGCCAACGAGGCCTTCCAGGCCACGCTGGGCTACAGCCTCGACGAGATCAAGGGCCAGCACCACTCGATGTTCGTGGACCCGCTGACACGCACCTCCCCCGAATACCGCCAGTTCTGGGAGAAGCTGGGTCGCGGCGAGTACGACTCGGGCCAGTACAAGCGCGTCAACAAGAGCGGCCGCGAGATCTGGATCCAGGCCAGCTACAACCCGGTCTGCGACGAGATGGGGCGTCCGTTCAAGGTCGTCAAGTACGCAACCGACATCACCGAGCAGAAGCTCAAGGCCGCCGACTACGAAGGTCAGCTCGCCGCGATCAGCAAGGCGCAGGCGGTGATCGAGTTCACGCTCGACGGCCGCATCCAGCATGCCAACGAGAACTTCCTCAACGTCCTCGGCTACAGCCTCGACGAGATCAAGGGTCAGCATCACTCGATGTTCGTGGATCCGACCGCCCGCCAGTCGGTTGAGTACCGCATGTTCTGGGAGAAGCTGGGCCGCGGCGAGCATGATGCCGGTCAATACAAGCGCATCGGCAAGAACGGGCGTGAGATCTGGATCCAGGCGACGTATAACCCGATCCTCGATCTCAACGGCCGTCCGTTCAAGGTCGTCAAGTACGCCAGCGATATCACGGCGCAGGTGCTGGCGAGTCAGGTGCTGCAGCAGGCCGTCGAGCAGACGCAGGCGGTGGTGGCGGCCGGCAAGGACGGCGATCTGACGCGGCGCATTCCGCTGGACGGCAAGGATGGTTCGATCCGCGACCTCTGCGCGGGTGTGAACTCGCTGGTCGACAACATGGCGACCGTGGTCAGCCAGATCAAGCAGTCCAGCGTCACCATCGGTACGGCGACCAAGGAAATCGCGTCCGGCAATGCCGATCTGTCGGCGCGCACCGAGCAGCAGGCCGCCTCGCTGGAGGAAACCGCCTCCTCGATGGAGGAGCTGACCTCCACCGTCAAGCAGAACGCCGAGAACGCCAAGCAGGCCAACCAGCTCGCAGTCGGTGCGTCCGATGTCGCGCGCAAGGGCGGGCAGGTGGTGTCCGAGGTGGTTACCACGATGTCGGCAATCAACGAGTCGAGCAAGAAGATCGTCGACATCATCAGTGTCATCGACGGCATCGCCTTCCAGACCAACATCCTGGCCCTGAATGCCGCGGTCGAGGCCGCGCGTGCGGGTGAGCAGGGTCGCGGGTTTGCGGTGGTGGCGGCGGAAGTGCGCTCGCTGGCCCAGCGCTCGGCCGCTGCGGCCAAGGAGATCAAGGGCCTGATCGGTGATTCAGTAGAGAAGGTCGGCAACGGCTCGCGCCTGGTCGAGCAGGCCGGCAAGACCATGGACGAGATCGTGACCAGCGTGAAGCGCGTCACCGACATCATGGCGGAGATCAGCGCGGCTTCTCAGGAGCAGAGCGCCGGCATCGAGCAGGTCAACAAGGCGATCACCTCGATGGACGAGGTCACGCAGCAGAACGCGGCCCTGGTCGAGGAAGCCTCGGCGGCGGCGCGTTCGCTGGAAGAGCAGGCGGACGAGCTCACGCAGTCGGTCAGCATCTTCCGCATCGGCGAGGAGCATCCGGAGCCGGTGGTGCGCAGCAGCCGTCCGGCGGCGCCCGTATCGGCACCGTCGCGCACCGTGCGGCCGGCCACATCCGCAGCCCGCCCGGCGGCGGCCAAGCCGGCGGTCGCGGCTGCGGTCAAGCGCAAGGCGGCGCCGGCCGGCGACGAGCAGTGGTCGGAGTTCTGAGTCGAACGCTGCTCCGGTTCCTGCATCCATCCGCCCCGTGAGGTCCCATGTCTGCCAGCGGTTCCGTCAAGCTTGAAGCCGAATCCGGTGAGTCGCGCGAGTTTCACTTCACGGCACGCGACTTCGCCCGGGTCTGTCGCATGATCCACGCCCGCGCCGGCATCTCGCTGGCGCCGGGCAAGGAACATCTGGTGTACAGCCGCTTGTCGCGACGCCTGCGCGCCACCGGCCAGCGTCGCTTCGATTCGTATCTTCAGGCCCTGGAGCAGGACGCCGAGTCGCCAGAGTGGGAAGAGTTCACCAACGCGCTGACCACGAATCTGACGAGCTTCTTCCGCGAGGCCCATCATTTCGAGCAGCTGCGGCGCCATCTGCAGACGCAGCCCCGCGGCGCGCGACCGCGGATCTGGTGTGCGGCGGCGTCCACCGGCGAGGAGCCGTACTCGATCGCGATCACGGCCGCCGAGGCCTACGAGCAACTGCCGCCGCCGGTGGAGATCATCGCCACCGATATCGATACGCAGGTGCTGGCCACCGCGCAGGACGGCATCTATCCGATCGAGCGGCTGGAGAAGATGGATCGCGCACGGGTCCGCCGGTTCTTCCGGCGCGGCACCGGTGCCAACGAGGGGCTGTGCCGGGTCGTGCCCGAGTTGCGCGACGTGATCGACTTCAGCCCGCTGAATCTGCTCGACACGCACTGGTCGGTGCGCGGGCCGTTCACCGCCATCCTCTGTCGCAACGTCATGATCTATTTCGACAAGCCGACGCAGTACAAGCTGCTGGCCCGCCTCGCGGGGCTGCTGGCGCCGGACGGGGTGCTGTTTGTCGGACATTCGGAAAGTTTCCAGAACATCGGGGACCTGCTGCGACCCTGCGGGCGCACGGCCTATCGCCGCGCCGACGGCGTCCGGACCGCGGCATGAGTGCGCTCGCAGCCTCCGGCTGGGGCGACGTCGGTTACGGCGAGATTTCCGGTCGTCGCTATCGAGATCGCGATTTCGGCCGCGAGTCGATCAAGATCCTGCCGGGCGAGTATCAGGTCACCGACGAGGACATCGTGCTGGTGACGCTGCTCGGTTCCTGCGTTTCTGCCTGCCTGCGCGATCCGCGCGCCGGCGTCGGCGGCATGAACCACTTCATGCTGCCCGCGACCGACAGCAATGGCGGGGCCTCGGCCCGCTACGGCGCCTACGCGATGGAGGTGCTGATCAATGAACTGCTCAAGCGCGGTGCACGCCGTCATGCGCTGGAGGCCAAGGTCTTCGGCGGTGGCAACGTGATTCCGGGCATGACGATCGCCAATGTCGGCGCACGCAACGCCGAGTTTGTTCTCGACTACCTGGAGCGCGAGCGCATCCCGGTCGCCGCCCAGGATCTGGGCAGCAATGTCGCGCGCAAGCTGGGCTACTTCCCGCGCAGCGGCCGTGTGCTGTGCAAACACCTGCCGGTCACGGCGACGGTTGCCGATCTGGCGGTCGAGCGCGCCTACGGCCAGACCCTCGAACGCCAGCCGCCTGCGGGCGATGTGGAGCTCTTCTGATGCCGCGGATCCGTGTCCTGATTGTCGATGACTCCGCACTGATCCGCAGTCTGCTCAGCGAGATCCTGTCGGCGGACCCCGCCATCGAGGTGGTCGGTGTGGCGCCGGACCCCTTCATCGCCCGCGACAAGATCAAGCAGCTCAAGCCGGATGTGCTGACGCTGGATGTCGAGATGCCGCGCATGGACGGCCTGACCTTTCTGGAAAACCTGATGCGCCTGCATCCGATGCCGGTGCTGATGGTGTCGACGCTGACCGAGCAGGGCGCCGAGGTGACGCTGCAGGCGCTGGAGCTGGGCGCCGTCGATTTCGTCACCAAGCCCAAGCTGGATGTCGTCGCTGGCCTGCAGGACTACGCGCAGACGCTGTGCGAGAAGGTCAAGGCGGTGGCGCGCGCACATCCGCGCTTGTCGACACCGGCGGCGCGTCCCGCTGCACTGGCGCGCCCCGCACGGTCCCTGCGCACGACGGATCGACTGATCGCGATCGGCGCGTCCACGGGCGGCACTGAAGCGATCAAGGCGGTGCTGGAGCGCATGCCGCCCGATGCGCCGGCCATCGTCATCACCCAGCACATCCCGGCGATGTTCTCGGGTCCGTTTGCCGCACGCATGGATCGCTGTTCGGCGATGTCGGTGTGCGAGGCCCGGGATGGCCAGCTGATCGTCCCGGGCCATGTCTACATCGCACCGGGCGATTTTCATCTGCGCGTCGAGCGCAGCGGCGCGCGCTGGCTGTGCCGGCTCGGCAACGATGCACCCGAGAACCGGCATCGCCCCAGTGTGGACGTGCTGTTCCGCTCGGTGGCGCAGAGCGCCGGGATCAATGCCGTGGCCGCGATCCTGACCGGCATGGGCGAGGACGGTGCCCGCGGGCTGGCCACGCTGCGCAGCGCCGGCTGTCACACCGTCGCGCAGGACGAGGCGAGCAGTGTGGTCTGGGGTATGCCCGGATCCGCCGTGAAGCTCGGCGCCGCCGAGCGCGTGCTGCCGCTGGAGCGCATTGCCGAACAACTGCTGGAGTGGGCCGCTTGAGCCCGCGCCGTTCAAGTCCCCCGATGTATCGCCGATAACCGTTGCAGCGAACCTACGCCCCCCTGGAGCCGCACATGTCCGCAGAGAACTGGAAACCCCTGCTTGCCCCGCTCGCACTGATCGCGGTGCATGCGCTGGTGGTGATCGCCGCCGTCGGCAGCTGGCTGAGCTGGGCGACGGGCCTGGCCACGGTGGCGGCCTGGGGCTGGGTCAGCTGGACGCAGTTCCGCGAGCTCGCGGAGCTGCGTGGCGAGAGCCAGCGCCGTCGTGCCCAGGCCCTGCGTCAGCACCAGGTGCTCGCGGAACTGCGCAACGGTCTCAGCGCCGAGTCCACCGGCATCCAGCAGGAGACCGAGCGGGTACGCACGCTGATCGCCGATTCGGTGCGCCAGCTCGGGGCGGCGTTCGAGGAGATGAGCCGGCAGTCGCAGCTGCAGGACGCGGCGGTCGCGCGCATCCTGGCGCGCAATGGCGAGAACGCCGAGGGCGTCAATGTGCGTCGCTTTGCCGACGCCGC
>JBEIOK010000224.1:0-4036 GCA_040377605.1 Nevskiaceae bacterium
CAACTCGGTGCGAAGGTCGTCGTCGGCGACATCAACGAGCAGCAGGGTCAGCGCGTCGCCGCCGAGATCAAGGCGGCCGGCGGCGAGGCGCTGTTCGTGAAGGTCGACGTCTCCAGCGAAGCTTCCGCGCAGGCGCTGGCGACCGCTGCGAAGGAAAAGTTCGGGGCGATCCACGGCCTGGTCAACAATGCCGCCCTGTTCGGCAATCTCGATTTCAATCCGCTGCTGAGCGTCGACCTCGCCTATCTCAACAAGGTCATCAGCGTGAACATGCTCGGTGCCGTGGTGATGACGCGCGCCTGTCTGCCGCACCTGAACGCCGGCGCAAGCATCGTCAACCAGACCTCGACGGCCGCGTGGATGAGCTACGACTACTACTCGATCACCAAGCTCGGCCTCAACAGCATCACCTGCGTGCTGGCACGCGAGCTCGGTCCGTGCGGCATCCGCGTCAATGCCATCGCACCCGGCCCCACCGACACCGCCGCGCTGCGCGCCAAGGTGCCGGAGGAATACCTGCAGGGGATGGTGGCGCAGATGCCGCTGGGCCGGCTCGGCCAGCCCGAGGATCTGCTGAAGGCGCTGGTGTTCCTGCTATCGGACGACGCCAGCTGGGTCACCGGCTTGATCATGAACGTGGACGGCGGCCAGTGGATGCGCGTTTGAAGATCGCCGCCCGCCTCTCGATACGCCGCGCTGTGCGCGGCACTCGAGGCGAACGGACCTTGGTTTCATAGCAAATCCCGTTCGTGCCGAGTTCAGCGCCGCAGGCGCTGAGTATCGAGGCAACGGCAGCCAGACAATGCAGTAAGGAGTGGAGATTCTCATGAGTGCATTTCGCGTCAAGGATCAGGTCATCGTCATCACCGGCGCCTCCAAGGGCATCGGCTTTGCCACCGCCCAGGTGCTCGTCGCGCGCGGCGCCAGGGTCGCGCTGCTGGCACGCAACGAAGGCCCGCTGAAGGAGGCGGCCGCGAGCCTGCCGCAGGCCCAGGTCATGACGATCGCCGTCGATGTCTGCGACCGCGCGGCACTGTCGAACGCCTTCGATGCGGTCGTGGCCGCGTGGGGTCGCATCGATGGCCTGATCAACAATGTCGGCTTCCAGTTCGCGCGTCGCATCGAGGTGATGCCGGAGGCCGAGGTGCGCAAGCTGGTCGACATCAACTTCGTCAGCGCCGTCTTTGCCTGCCAGCTGGCGATTCCGAAGCTGCGCGCCGCCGGCGGCGGCCGCATCATCAATGTCTCGTCGGCCAGCGTGCGACATGACAATGAATTTGCCCACCTGTCGCTGTATTCGGCGTCGAAGGCCGCGCTCGACCACTTCACCGCCGAGCTGCGCAGCGAGGTCAAGGCCGACGGCATCATGGTGACGCTGTTCAGCCCGGGCGCCGTGGCCACCGGCAGCATCGCCAACTTCGACCCCGCCGCGCTGGGCGAGGCGATGCCGGCCTGGCTCGCCAAGGGCCCGCAGTTCGACGGCGCGACCGAAGCCCCGGTGATCGGTGAGGCGCTGGCGCATTGCTTCGAGTACCCGAAGGGCGTGGCAGTCGAGTTCATGGAAGTGCGTCCCAACATTCCGACGCCCAAGCTGCTGGAAAGCGACTGGAAGAAGGACTGAGCCCGCGGAGCGCGCCATGAGCATCGGATTCATCGGCCTCGGCAACATCGGCAAACCGATCGCAAGACACCTGCTGAAGCTCGGCGAAGCGGTCCACGTGCATGACGTGGCCGCGGCACCGATGCAGGACCTGGCGACGGCCGGTGCCATCGCGGAACCGACGCCCTCGGCGCTGGCCCGCCACTGCCATCACGTCGGGTTGTGTGTGCGCGACGATCACGACGTGGAGCAACTGCTTTATGGCCGCGACGGCCTGCTGGAGACGCTGCCGAAGGACGCGGTCATCGCCGTCCACAGCACGGTGACGCAGGCAGCGGTGCTGCGCTGGGCCGCGGACGCGCAGGCGCGTGGCCTGCACCTGATCGACGCCCCGATCACCGGCGGGGCCGGCGGCGCCGAAGCCGCAACGCTGTGCTACCTGGTCGGCGGCGACACCGCGATCGTCGAGCGCGCACGGCCGGTCTTCATGAGCTCGGCCCACCGGCTGGTCCACGCCGGCGCAACCGGCGCCGGCATTGCGCTGAAGCTGTGCAACAACCTGATGACCTATGCCGCGTTCGCGGCCATCTCCGAGGCCAGCGCCCTGGCGCGCGCCAGTGGACTCGATCCGGCCCTGCTGATCGAAGTCGGACGCAGCAACGGCGTCGTCACGCCGCAGATGGAAGCGTTCCTGTCGAACCGCGACAAGACCGCTGCGGCGGGCGCCGCCGCGCTGCAACAGTTCTTCGGGCCCTTCGGCGCGCTGGGCCGCAAGGACCTGGCCGCCGCACTGGCCAGCGCGGAAAAGCTGGGCGTGCGACTGCCCGCCACCGAACACCTGCACGGCCTGATCGAGGACGTGTTCCTCAACCGTTAGGAAGGCTCATCCGAACGCAGCACGCCCTCGCGGGAGCGCTGCGCGATGCTGGTCTCTCCATTGACCAGCCCCGGCGCGCCGCGCCACAGCGAGACAACACATGGCGAAGTACGAGTGCGTGATCTGCGGTGACATCTACGACGAGGAGAAGGGCGACCCCGAGCGCGGCGTCGCCCCCGGCACGCGCTGGGAAGACGTACCCGAAGACTGGTGCTGCCCGGATTGCGGCGCTGGCAAGGACAGTTTCGAGAAGATCGGATAGCGGCGCAGATGCTTGAGCCCGGCTCAACCACTGTCCGCTCGCCTCGAGTGACCCGCGCAGCGGATCGTATCGAGAGGCCGGCTATGGCGCGTGCCTCGATACATCCGCTACGCGGACACTCGGCATGAACGGGCGGTGGGAAATCAAGTCGTTCTGGAGGCATGTGTGAATCCATCTCGCAGCAACGGTCGTAGGCAATTCCTCAAGACCCTGGGCCTGGCCACGGCCGGTGCGGCGACCTTTGCCGCCGAGGCCGCGGCACCGGTGCGACGCAGCGAGATCAAGCGCTGGGACCGCGAGACCGACCTGCTGATCGTCGGCTCCGGTGCCGGCGGGGTGTCCGCGGCGATCGAGGCGCGGCGCGCCGGCATTGAAGCCTTGATGCTCGAGAAATTCCACGTGCCCGGTGGCTCGTCGAGCATTTCCGGCGGCGTCTGCTACCTGGGCGGCGGCACGCCGCTGCAGAAGGCACTGGGCTTCGAGGACACGGTCGAATCCATGCTCGGCTACATGCTTGCCGCCAGCGGACCGTATGCGTCCACCGACAAGATCCAGCTGTACTGCGAGAACAGCCTCGAGCACTTCGACTGGCTGGTCGGCAACGGCGTGCAGTATGCGCAGAAGTTCTCGCCCGAAAAGGAAATCTCGATCCCCGACGGCTCGCTGTACTACTGCGGCAGCGAGAAGTCGTGGCCGTACCGGGAGCAGTTCAAGCCCGCACCGCGCGGCCATGTACCGCCCTCGCAGCACCTGACGGGCGGACGCGAGCTGATGCGCGTGCTGCTGGCCTCAGCCGACAGGCTCGGCGCCAGACTGCAGCTGGAAGCCAGCGCCGAACGCCTGATTCTGGAAAGCGACGGTCGCGTCGCCGGCGCAGTCGTCACCCAGGGTGGCAAGACGCTGAACATCCGTGCGCGACGCGGTGTCGTGCTCGCGGCCGGCGGCTTCATCCATGACGCTGCGATGGTGAAACAGTACGCGCCGGAACTGGCCGCATGCTCGACGCCCTGGGGCCGCGCCGGCGATCTGGGCCTCGGCATCCGCATGGGCATCAGCGCCGGTGGCGCCACGCTGCGCATGCATCACGGCTTCGTCATCACGCCGATGTATCCACCGGAGAACATTCTCAAGGGTGTGGCGGTGAATGCACAGGGCCTGCGTTTCACGTCCGAAGACGGCTACTACGGCATGATCGGCCACGAGATCGCCTACAAGCAGAACGGCCGCGCCTGGATGATCGTCGATGCGCCGCTGGCGTACGGCTGGAATGACTTCCGCCTGCCGGTCGCCGCCGAGG
>JBEIOK010000118.1:0-8769 GCA_040377605.1 Nevskiaceae bacterium
CTGTCGGCAGCGGCCCAGGCCTGCCCCAAGATCCGCCAGCTGTCGATCGGCGGCCTGCTCGCCGAGACCATCCGCCGCATCTCGGCCGAGGAATCGGTCAGCTCGCTCTACATCGACTAGCGCCCGGGCCGCGCGGGGCCCTGGCCTCGCGAAGCGCCTCCTTCGTCACTCGAAGCCCGGACATGCTGGTCCGCCCGGCGCCCTGACTCGCCGGGCGTCGGAGCTTCCAGTACAATCCGCGCCCCTGCCGTCTGGTCGCGGACGGCAGTTCATTGTTTTTTTGGAGATTTCCCATGAAAGAAAATTTTGTCGTGAACGCTGCGTCCCGCAAGGACCAAGGCAAAGGTGCGAGCCGCCGCCTGCGTCACGAAGGCAAGGTCCCCGCCATCGTCTACGGCGGCAAGGCCGATCCCGTATCGGTGACGGTGTCGCTCAATGAAATGAGCAAGCATCTCAAGACCGAGGCGTTCTACTCGCACCTGCTGACGCTGAACCTCGATGGCAAGACCGAACAGGTCGTGCTCAAGGATCTTCAGCGCCATCCGGTCACCGGCTACGCGCTCCACGTCGACTTCCAGCGCGTGCTGGCCGACAAGCTGCTGCGCATGCAGGTGCCGCTGCACTTCAAGGGTGGCGACGTGGCCCCGGGCGTCAAGATCGGCGGTGGTATTGTCGAGCACATCCTCAATCAGGTCGAAGTCGAGTGCCTGCCGAAGGACCTGCCGGAATTCATCGAGGTCGACCTGTCGGCGATGGAGGTCAATGACTCGATCCATCTCTCGCAGCTGAAGCTGCCGGCCGGCGTCGTCCTGCAGCAGCTCAAGCATGGCAACGACCTGTCGGTCGTCGCGGTCCATTTGCCGCGCGCGGCAGTGGAAGAGGAACCGGCTGCGGCCCCGGCCAGCGCCGAAGTCCCGGCCACGGCACAGAAGGCTCCGGCCGCTGGCGCCGATGCGGCGAAGAAGGACGACAAGAAGAAGTAAGGCCTCTGTACGCCCTGCGGCGAGACCTGCGCGCAAGCAACGGATCGCCGCCAGGGCCAGATGCTTTGCCTTCGGTTCCAACCGGACCCCGTTCGAGCCTGCCGTTCGAACGGGGTTCTTTTCGTTAATGTTCCGACATGTCTTCTCCGCTCAAAGCCATCATCGGTCTCGGCAACCCTGGCAACGACTACGTCCGCACGCGGCATAACGCCGGGTTCTGGATGGTCGAACGCCTGGCGGAGCGATATCGCGGCAGCTTTCGCGTGGAGAACAAGTTTCACGGTGAACTGACCCGCGTGCAGATCGCCGGCCAGGACCTGCTGCTGCTCAAGCCCTCCACGTTCATGAATCGCAGCGGCCTCGCGGCCCAGGCACTGGCACAGTTCTACAAGCTGCAGCCGACGGATCTCCTGATTGCGCATGACGAGCTGGACTTGCCGGCCGGCACCGCGCGCCTCAAGGCGGGCGGCGGGCATGGCGGACACAACGGGCTGCGCGACCTGCATCGTGTGTTCGGTGACGGCTATCTGCGCCTGCGCATCGGCATCGGTCATCCAGGCGACAAGAGCCTGGTGCTGAATTACGTCCTCGGCCGGCCGTCAAAGGGCGACGAGGACCTGATCGTGAAGTCCATCGACGATGCGACGGACGCGGTCGAAACCTGGTGCGGGCGCGGCTGGGAGCGCGCGCTCAATCAGCTGCATTCCATTCCGACCCCTGGCAAGCCGGGTGCCGGACCACAGACTTCATAGGTAAGGGTATCCATGGGCATCAAGTGCGGAATCGTTGGCCTGCCGAACGTCGGCAAATCCACCCTGTTCAATGCGCTGACCAAGGCGGCGATTCCGGCGGAAAACTATCCGTTCTGCACGATCGATCCCAACGTCGGCATCGTGCCGGTGCCGGACCTGCGCCTCGAGGCGCTCTCGCTGATCGTCAAGCCGCAGCGCGTGGTGCCGACAACGGTGGAATTCGTCGATATCGCGGGCCTGGTGGCCGGCGCCTCGAAGGGTGAAGGCCTCGGCAACCAGTTTCTGGGCCATATCCGCGAAACCGATGCGATCGCGCATGTGACGCGTTGCTTCGATAACGATGACGTGATCCACGTCGCCGGCAAGCCGGACCCGATCCGCGACATCGAGATCATCCACACCGAACTCGCGCTGGCCGACCTGGACAGCGTCAGCAAGGTCGTCGAGCGGACCGCCAAGACCGCGAAGTCAGGCAACAAGGACGCGGTCGCACGCCTGGAGTTGCTCAAGCGCGTGCAGGCCCACCTGGACACCGGCAAGCCGGTGCGTTCGATGGCGCTGGAGGCCGAGGAAAGGAGCCAGCTGCGCGAGTTCTCGTTCATTACCGCCAAGCCGGCGCTGTATATCGCCAACGTCGACGAAGCCGGTCTCATGCACGGCAATGATTACCTGAAGCGCGTGCAGGATTATGCCGCCGCCGAGGGCTCGCAGGTGGTTGCGGTCTGCGCGGCAATCGAGGCGGAAATCGCCCTGCTCGACGACGCCGACAAGCAGGCCTTCCTGTCGGATCTGGGCCTGCAAGAGCCGGGCCTGAATCGCGTGATCCGCGGCGCCTACGCCTTGCTGGGCCTGCAGACCTACTTCACTGCCGGCGTGCAGGAAGTGCGGGCCTGGACCGTCAAGGTCGGCGCAACGGCGCCGCAGGCGGCCGGCGTGATTCATACCGATTTCGAGAAGGGCTTCATTCGCGCCGAAGTCATCGGCTACGACGACTACATCCAGTTCAAGGGTGAAGCGGGCGCCAAGGAAGTCGGCAAGTGGCGTCTGGAAGGCAAGGAATACATTGTCAGCGAAGGGGATGTCATGCACTTCCGCTTCAACGTCTAACCCGGATTGCGCGGAGCCCCTCGCGCGCAGCGCAGAGGCATCCTGGTGCGCGGCCGCACTGGCCGGGCCGCACCGCCGCAACCGATGTCAGCGCCTGAGCTACTGTTGCGCCGGCGCAGCGTCTGGCGTCTCCGTCGGCAGCAGCGCCGGCGGCTCGTGGTAGAGCGTGCCGACGATGTCGCCGTCGGCGTCCATCGCGACGATGACGCTCGAGAAGAATCCGTGCAGGGGCAGGAACCACAGGCGCTGCTGCGCGTGTCGCGCGCGGAGGCGCTCGTAGTCCTCGCGCAGGGCCGGCGCCCCGGTCACCACCGCCTCCATGTCCAGTGCCGCAGCCTTGACCTCATCAAGCCTTGGCGTTAGGGGTTCGTAGAGAAAGAACAGGCCCTCGGCACCCACACCGACCAGGGCACCGAAAGCAACGACACCCGAGGCCTCGTCGTCGTTGGCCGGCTCGCGCGCGAACACCCGATACAGTGGGCCGTCACCCAGCCGGGACCAGGCGCCCGCCTCGATGGTCTGGTCGACATAGACCTCTCGGGTCATCACGTGGAATGCGCGATCGTGGTACGCCATGGTCCACGGCCGCACGCTTTGCACCGTGTGCACCCCATAGACCAGCGCGGCGGCCTGCGCGACGCCAATGCAGAAAAAGTCGAAGCTCAACGCGCGTCGCGACTTGGCCGGGTTGTAAACCAGGAAGGTCAGACTCGGCCCCAGCACCAGGTCCACCATCGCCATGATGCGCAGCCCCTGCCACCCGCCGTCCGTGAAGAACAGCGGCTCCGGGTACCAGTGGAACCAGATCAGATACAGGAAAGGCAGAAAGATGAGCACGCTCAGACCGAAATGCAGCAGCAGCGCGCGCAGCTTGTGCTTGATCAATGCCAGGGTCATGGTTGCGATGGAGTTCAAAGATGCTTCAAGGCCGAAATTCTAGAACGCCGGCATCCGTTGCCAAGCCTTGCAGGCTGATTTGCCTCAAATGGCAGACTTGCCTAGAATTCGCGGCCCCGCGGGGTCCAGTGGTGATGTAGCTCAGACGGTTAGAGCGCGGCACTCATAATGCTGAGGTCGGTGGTTCGATTCCACTCATCACCACCACACGGTCACCTGCCTATGTTGCGGACAGTCATCGGGTTTTGCGTTTCGGCGTCTGAGGTTGACGATGCCTGCGCAGCCTGCCCCTCCTCTACTTGCCGCTGTCGGGATAGCGGTGTATAACGCCCCCCTTTGCGTCGGCGCAGCCCGGCGGTTTTCCGGTGGTGAGGACATGAAGAAAGCAAAGACTCCAGCCAAAAAGGCTAAGCCGATCGCCAAGCCGAAGAAGGCTGCGGTCAAATCGTCCGGCAGCCTTCTGAGCAAGCTCAAGGGCGCCATCGCGCGCAAGAAACCTGCTGCCGCTACCAAGCCGAGCGCCAAGGCTCCGGCCGCGTCAGCGGCCAAGCCCTCCAAGACCGCGAAGAAGGCGGTACCTAGCCCAAAGAACGTGACTGCCTCCAAGAAGCCGACCGTAGCGACGAAGCCCGCAGCCAAGCCTGCGCCGGCCCCCGCCAAGACCAGCACCCCCAAGGCACCGGCAAAGCCGGCCGCAGCCAGCAGCGCCGCGCCGAAAGCAGCCGCCGCGCCCGTGAAGAAGGCGGCCGCTGTGGCCGTGCCGAAGCCGGCGCGCCGCCCCCTGCCCGCCGACGGCTCCATCAACGAGGACTACATCCGCTCGATGAAGGACGCTGATTACATGAACGAAGTGCAGTTCGAGTTCTTCCGCAGCCGCCTGCTGCAGATGCGTGACGAGGTGCTGCAACGTGAAGTCGACGTCAAGGAGCGCCTGCATGAGCGGGAGATCTTTGCAGACCCCGCAGACCGCGCCACCGCCGAAGAAGAGCACTGGCTGGATCTGCGCCTCCGGGAACGCGAGTCGCTGCTGCTGAAAAAGATCGACGACGCGCTGCGTCGCATCGAGAGCAAGGAGTACGGCTACTGCGAGAAGACCGGCGATCCGATCGGCATCCCGCGGCTGCTGGCACGGCCGACGGCGACGGTCTGCGTCGATATCAAGGGGCAGGACGAACGCGTCGAGGCGCAGTTCCGCGACCGTTAGCCGAGCCGGCCAGTTCAGTCGTCACCAACAACAAACCCCGCTGATGCGGGGTTTGTTGTTTGGAGCTGGTGCGCCCGGCCGGACTCGAACCGGCATGCCCAGAAGGCGGGAAATTTTAAGTCTCCAGCGTCTACCAATTTCGCCACGGGCGCGGCGCGCGAGGGATGGAGGCTAGGGTCGGAATTGAACCGGCGTACGCGGATTTGCAGTCCGCTGCATGACCACTCTGCCACCTAGCCGTGGTGTCGACTGCGCCGCGCGATTGTATCAGCGGCTGAGACTAAAAAACCCCGCGGGACGACCTCGGGGTTTTTCGTGAAACTGGAGCGGGAAACGAGGCTCGAACTCGCGACCTCAACCTTGGCAAGGTTGCGCTCTACCAACTGAGCTATTCCCGCTTGAGGACGCGTATTGTAGTGGGCACAGATTCCAAGTCAAGAAAAATTTGATCGCGGCTTCACACGCGATTGCCATCCTCTCGCATCATCGGCCAGGCCGCACGGAGATAGACGACCATGCTCCACATCGTCAGCCCGGCCGCTACCAGCAGCAGCGCGTAGCCGAGCGTGTACCAGTGAATGCCAAAGGTCTCGATCTGCCAGATCATCATGCCGATCGAAGTCATCTGGAACCCGGTCTTCCACTTGCCGATCCAGCTCACTGCCACACTGGTGCGCTGGCCGAGCTCGGCCATCCATTCACGCAAAGCGGAAATCGTGATCTCGCGGCCAATGATGATGGCCACCAACACCGCCAGCACCCCACCCGGATCATCCTTGAGCAGCATGACCAGGCACACGGCAACGAGCAGCTTGTCAGCGACCGGATCGAGAAAGGCGCCGAACTTGCTGGTCTGTTGCCACCGTCGTGCCAGCCACCCGTCGAACCAGTCTGTGATGCAGGCCGCGGCATACAGTACCGTCGCGATCTGGCGTGCATACGGCAGGTCGACGTAGAACAGGGCCAGCACAACAGGGATGACCGCGACGCGCAGCAGCGTCAGCAGCAGAGGAAGGGTCAGGCGCATGCCGAGAGTGTCGCCTTTCCCGAGACCGGGCGCCAGTTACAGGGGGCTGCGCGTCTAATGGAAGTGCGCATAGATCCGTTCGGCCAGCGTGCGTGACACCCCCTCCACGGCGGCCAGATCGTCGATCGCCGCCCGCTTGATCTGGGCCAGGCCGCCAAAGGCCTTCAGCAATGCGCGGCGCCGGGCCGGCCCCAACCCCTCGACGGCATCCAGACCGGACTGCAGTCGTGCCTTGTCGCGACGCCCGCGATGCCCGGTGATGGCAAAACGATGGGCCTCGTCCCGGATGCGCTGGATCAGATGCAACGCCGGCGAATCCGGTGGCAATCGCAGCGGCAGCTCCGCCTCGGGCAGGATCAGCTCTTCCAGCCCCGGCTTGCGCGTCGGCCCCTTGGCGATGGCGACCACGCGCAGCTCGCTGAACTCCAACGCTTCCAGTGCTTCGAGCGCGGCATTGAGCTGGCCCAGGCCACCGTCAATGAACAGCACGTCGGGCGCCTGCACTTCGCCGCCCTTGACGCGCGCGAAGCGTCGTCCGACCGCCTGCTTGATCGCCGCGTAGTCGTCGCCCGGCTCGATGCCGTCGATATTGAACTTGCGGTAGGCCGCCTTCAGCGGCCCCTCCTCGTTGAACACCACGCAGGAAGCCACGGCGCGCTCGCCCTGCGTGTGGGAAATATCGAAGCATTCCAGGCGACGCGGGAGTTGCTCCAGATCGAGTGCCCGCTGCAGTTCGATCAGTCGTGCATCCATGCTGGCGCTTTCGACCAGACGCGTCGACAGCGCCTGACCGGCGGTGTTCAGCGCCATCTCCAGCAGACGCTGCTTGGGGCCGCGCAGAGGGCGGTGGATATGCACCCGCCGTCCAGCCCGCTGCCCCAGCGCCTGTTCGAGCAGCTCGCTGTCCTCGACGTCGTGGCTGATCAGGATCTCGGCCGGCGCGGGCTGGTCCAGATAGTGCTGGCTCAGAAAGCTCTCGAGCAGCTCCGCCGGGGCGGCGTGCGCCGGATGGCGGGGAAAGTGGCTGCGATGTCCCAGATTCATGCCATCACGAACACTCATCACGACCAGGCAGCTGCTGGAGGCATGGGGTGCCACGGCGATCATGTCGAGATCGTCGGCACCACCGGTCATGGCGCGGCTCTCGCGCACGCGCTTGAGGGCGCTGATCTGATCGCGCAGGCGCGCGGCCCGCTCAAAATCCAGCACCTCGGCTGCCGCCTCCATCTCGACGCCCAGCTCGGCCGCCAGCTCATCGCCCTTGCCCTCCAGCAGACGAGCGGCATTACGCAGGTCCTGGGCGTAATCGGCCTCCGAGATCAGCCCGACGCAGGGTCCGGAGCAGCGCTTGATCTGGTATTGCAGACAGGGGCGATCGCGATGCGCGAAAAAGGTGTCCCGGCAGGGGCGCAGGCGAAACAGCTTCTGCATCGTATATAGCGTCTCGCGCACCGCGGTAGCCGAAGGAAAGGGCCCGTAGTAGCGATCCTGACCGGTCTTGGCACCGCGGTAGTAGCTGATGCGCGGGTAGCGATGCGCACTGAAGCGCACATAGGGGTAACTCTTGTCGTCCCGGTAAAGGATGTTGTATCGCGGATCAAGCTCCTTGATCAGCGTGGCCTCCAGCACCAGTGCCTCGTCCTCGGTATGGGTGACCGTGACATCGATGCGACGGATCTGCGAGACCATGGACTCGATGCGGGCGTTACCGCTGGCACGCAGAAAATAGGTCGAAACCCGCTTGCGCAGATTGCGGGCCTTGCCGACGTAGAGCAGCTCGTCGGTCGCGCCATACATCCGGTAGACGCCGGGCTGGGTCGTCAGCTGCGACAGGAAGGAGCGCGAGTCGAACGCGTCTTCAGTCACGCTCATGCAGGCAGCTCCAATGCCGATAAAGCGCCTGCAATCAACTCTCGGCCTTGTCCTCTAGCAGGCCGTATCGCATAGCCATTCGCGTCAGTTCCACGTCGTTGTTCACGCCGAGCTTCTCGAATAGGCGATACCGATAGGTGCTGACCGTCTTGGGAGACAAATGCAGGCGGTCCGAAATGTCTTGCGTCGAATGCCCCTTGGTCACCATGAGCATGACCTGTGTCTCGCGCTGGGACAGCTGGTCGAATGGCGAGCCGCCGCCTGGGCCCTTGACGATACTGGCTGCCAGATTGCCGGCGACATCGGCGGCCACGTAGTGCCCGCCGCCATTGACCCGGCGGATGGCCGCAACCACTTCGTCAGCGGCCGAATCCTTGCTGATGTAGCCGGCGGCGCCGGCCGCGAGCATGCGGCTGGGGTACGGCTCTTCCAGGTGCATCGACACGACGATGATCTTGAGACCCGGGTGGCGCTGGATCGCGCGGCGCGTGGCCTCCAGACCGCCGATCCCGGGCATGTTGATGTCCATCAGCACGATGTCGGGCGCCTGGTTGCGCATCAGCTCCAGGGCCTCCTCACCGCTGCTGGCCTCGGCGACGACCTGCATGTCGGCGACTTCCTGCAGCACGCGCTTCAGGCCTGCCCGCACCAGACGGTGATCGTCCACCAGCATGATCTTGATCATGTATCGACAACTCCTTGTTCTGAGTCCGATCTTAGCAATGATTGAGGCGCGTTTATGTCGGCAGACCGATAGGCGTCATCAAATGGTCAGATCGCCGTAACAGGCGGCTTCTACGCTTTTCGCGGATTTTTACCGCCACCGCCAAGGAAGCCCCTCATGGACCGCAAGCCGCTCGACGCCGATACCGATCACCACAGCACCAACCTGTCCCCGAACCCGCAGATCGGCGACATCCTGCAGGC